>NZ_QJSN01000002.1:0-261473 GCF_003217445.1 Staphylococcus sp. AtHG25
CACTCGGATGTCTGTCCGAGGACTCAATAAAGTCAAAAGAGAACTTGGTTTTGTATTAATGGCACTTAATATAAGAAAAGTAGTAGCTCAACGAGCTGAAAATAATCAAAAAATTTATAAAAAAGACAATTTCTATATTATTTCAATAGAAATTGTCTTTTTTTCACTTATCCAAGAACTTTATGTCCCGGACTCTTCTCTCACTAATTATGAAGTTATTAATCGTGGATTATATTCAGCTTAAAATTAATACTAATTTTTCGTCATTTAGGCTTTAATCAAATGATAAATTTTTTGATCCAACATATGCACTTATAACTGCTCCTGCAGTCATCGCGATTGTACTAAACAATTGATCACTTTGTGTTGTTGCTTCTTTATCTTTATCTGCAAGATTATTCATATGATTAACAAATAATTCCATTACAGATTTATGGATATTAGCCTGTGTAAACTTATAAACAGACCAAGGTAACGTCGGTTCATATTCTTGTAGTGCAATAATAGCTTCATTTGAATCCAAGATGCGTCTAAATTCAAATCTAGCATTGCCACCATTATTAGATAATGCTAAATTACCACCTATGATTTTATAAACAATCATATCTTTTGAAGAATCTTGCATGTCACGTTCCATTTTTAAAATAAATTGATTAGTAAATGGCAAACTAATATTAAATTCATTTTTATTTATAGTTCCATTAATTAAATGTAACGTAATATTATTTATAAACTTCGCATATGTTTTTGAGACATCTTCCATTGAATAATTTTCTGGGATTCTAAAGCGTGATATTGCTCTAACATCTTTAATTTGTTCTTTACTATTAGAACTAGACGATTTTTTTGATTTGTTTTGATTTTCATTTTCTTCATCTAGCGCTTGTTGCACACTTTCTTCATACGTCATCTCTCCAATAGAAATATCAGGATGCGTGCGCTCTGGTTGCGGAATCATATCATGAACTAAACTATTCATAAGTGGGTATACCATTTGTTTAGGTATTTGTGAAATGAGTTGTACCCAATATCTACTTACCCAAATAGGTATAATTGGTAAATCAACGATTCGCAAACGCTTATTTAGCATTACTGCTGTACGTTGTATTAATTCTTTATAATTCATAATTTCAGGTCCTGTAATGTCAAAAACCTCATTATGTTGTGATGTTCGCTCTACTAGTAATGCCAGTTTATTAATTACATCATTAATTGAAACTGGTGCTATCATATTGTATGCCCAACTAGGTAATACCATACCAGGCAATCGTTCAACTAAACGTTTTAAAATAGGATAAGAACTTCCCTTAGCCCCAATAATTAATCCAGCTCTTAATGTACTTACAGGTATACCATAAGAACCTAGAATTTTTTCACATTCCAAACGACTACGTAAATAAGCAGATAGTTTATCTTCATTTGGAATTAAACCACTCATAAATACAATATGTTTAACGCCTTGTTTCTTTGCAGCTTTCGCAAAATTATCTGCTAATAAAGCATCCATATCTTCAAAGTTTGCTTGCGTTAACTTGGCGTTTGGCATCATAGAATGGACAAGGTAAATTGCAGTATCTACCCCTTCCATTACTTCTGTTATCTCATCTAAATCAAATAAATCAGCAGCTTTCCAAGTAACATTCTCTTCATTTTCTTTGTTACTAGTATTCCTTGAAATTGCTATAATATCATGATGCATTTTTAATTGATCTTTTAAATGTCCACCAATATAACCAGATGCACCTGTTAATAAGATTTTACTAATGATTTCACCCCTAATTATTAAATAGTCGAATAATCTTGATTTAATGAATATATCCATTTAAATAGCCTTTTATTAAAAAAGTGAAACATTACATATCGTCATTATTTTTACTTATAAATTATAAATGTAAATACAAAAAGGGAGTCGGACTGAATTCTTCTCAAATTCGTTGTCCAACTCCCAACTTGCTTTGCTTGTAGAATTTCTTTATGAAATTTTCTTTGTAGGGGGCCTGCCCTCAAGGATGACTAGAACTGAGAAAATTTTGATTTAAGCGTCTTGTCTATTCAGTCAGCTACAATAAATTGCAAAATAGGATTATTATATTATTTATGTCCCATGTGTTTTCAATAATATATTTATTAAACTAAAGTTTTAACTACTTCTTGGCATCGTGGACATAAGTGTTCTAATTCACCTACTGAACCTAATTCTTCAGTATAGTTCCAACATCTTTCACATTTTTCACCCACTGCATGATCAATTCTAATATCACCATGTTGATAAGCCTCTGCATTGTCTACAGAATCTGAAACTTCAACTTGTGAAACAATGAATAGTTGTTGTAAATCTTCAAATTGTTGTAAGAACTCTGCAGCTTTAAAGTTGTCGTTATTACCAATTACAACTTTAGCTTCAAGAGACTTACCAATAACTTTATTATTACGTGCAACTTCTAACGCACGGTTTACATCATCACGTAATGCCATGAATTGATTCCATTTGTCAAGCAATGCTTGATCAACTTCAACTACCTTAGGCATGTCAGCTAAATGAACACTTTCTTCTTTTACATGTGGTGTGTGTGTCCAAACTTCTTCAGCTGTGTGAACTAAAATAGGTGCTAATAATTTAGTCATATCAACTAAGATTTGGTATAGAACAGTTTGCATACTACGACGTTTATGCGCATTTTTCTCTTCAATATAAAGAATATCTTTACCGTAATCTAAGTAGAAATTACTCAATTCAACATTAATAAAGTTTTGTACTTCTTGATAAATATTTAAATAATCAAAGTTATCATAATGTTCAATTGTGCTAGCAGTAAACTCACGTAAACGATTTAGTAAATAACGATCGACTTCAAGTAATTCTGTTTCAGGAATTGCATCAGTATCAGGATTAAAATCGTTAATATTACCAAGCATAAATCTTAAAGTATTTCTAATTTTACGATATACATCAGAAGTTTGTTTTAAGATTTCATCCGAAATACGAACGTCTGCTAAATAATCAGTACTGCTTACCCATAAACGTGCAATGTCAGCACCTTTTTGTTTTACAACTTGGTCAGGAACAATAACATTACCTAGTGATTTACTCATTTTCTTACCTTCACCGTCCATTACAAAGCCGTGTGATAATAAGAATTTATAAGGCGCTTGACCTCTAGTTGCTACAGCAGTTGTAATTGAAGAATTAAACCAACCACGATATTGGTCACTACCTTCAAAGTATAGATCAGCTGGGAAACTTAATTCTGGACGATTTTCTAATACACCACGATGTGATGAACCAGAGTCAAACCAAACATCCATAATGTCCATTTCTTTTGTAAAGGTACCATTTGGACTACCAGGGTGTGTAAAGCCTTCAGGTAATAAGTCTTTTGCTTCTCTTTCAAACCAAATATTTGAACCATACTCTTCAAACAAATCAGCTACGTGATTAACTGTTTCTTTCGTCATAATGATATCACCATTCTCGGCATAGAATACAGGTAATGGAACTCCCCAAACACGTTGACGAGAAATAACCCATTCTCCACGATCACGGATCATATTGTAAATACGTGTTTTACCCCAATCCACTTTGAAATCTGTTTCTTCAATAGCATCTAAAATATCTTGTCTTACTTTATTAATAGAGGCAAACCATTGTGGTGTAGCACGGAAGATAACTGGTTTCTTAGTACGCCAATCATGAGGGTAACTATGTGTAATAAAGTTTAGTTTTAATAAAGCGTCTTTTTCAGTTAATAAATCAGTAACTGCTTTGTTAGCTTTATCATAAAACATACCTTCAAATTGTCCACCTTCTTCAGTAAACACACCTTTATCATCTAAAGGACTAATAACTGGTAAATCATATTTTTGACCAACGATATAGTCATCTTCACCATGACCAGGAGCGGTATGAACACAACCTGTACCAGCATCAGTTGTAACATGATTACCATTAATTACAAGTGAGATTCTATCTAAGAAAGGATGTTGTGCTTCAACATACTCTAACTCTTTACCTATAAATTCTTTTTCTAATTGAATGGCATCTTTATCCCATTCTAAAGCTTCTGCTACATCTTCAGATAATGCTTGTGCGATAATATATTTCTTGCCATTCACATTATATTGACCATATTTTAAATCAGGATGAACTGTAATCGCTACGTTAGATGGAATAGTCCATGGAGTAGTTGTCCAAATAATGAATTGAGCATCCTCATCTACTACACCTTTATTATCTTTCACGTCAAATGCTACATAGATAGATGCTGAACGCTTATCATGATATTCAATTTCAGCTTCAGCTAAAGATGATTCACTTGACGGTGACCAATAAACTGGTTTCTTACCTTTATAAATTAATCCTTTATCCGCCATCTCACCAAACAAACGAATTTGAGCAGCTTCATATTCAGGTTTAAGCGTGATATAAGGATCATTAAAGTCTCCTCGTACACCAAGACGTTTGAAATCTTTCTTTTGTAATTCGATTTGTTCTAACGCAAATTCCTTACATTTTTCTCTAAATTCAGCAATTGACATTTTTTTGCGATCTACGCCCTTTTTAGTCAAAGCTTGTTCAATTGGTAAGCCATGTGTATCCCAACCTGGAACGTATGGTGCGTAAAAACCTTGCATCGTTTTATAACGTACAATAATATCCTTAATAATTTTGTTTAACGCATGCCCCATATGCAAATTACCATTAGCATACGGTGGTCCATCATGTAAGATGTAAGATTGGTTACCTTTATTTTTTTCTAATGCTTTTTGGTATTGATTGTTAGCTTCCCATTGTTCTTGGATTTGTGGTTCTTTATTTGGCAATCCACCACGCATAGGAAAGTCAGTCTTTGGCATTAATAAAGTATCTTTATAGTTCATAATTGATTTCACTCCTTAAATGTAAAAAGAACTCTAAGTTCAATTAAAAAGGGACGGATTTACCGCGGTACCACCCTTGTTAACTCAACTTAGAGTTCTCTCATATATAATATTACTTTGTAAAAATCAGTGATATAAGAGATAGACTTTTATTAGGCTTTCACCAACCCTAATTCGCTGTAAAAAGTTTATTATCTCCTACTTGTCTGACTCATTTTATAACAATTATTTATTTGATGTTGATTCGCTTTGACTCACGCTTGATTGTGAAGTAACGTTCTCACTTGTACTTAGTGAATCTGTTGTACTGTTATTACTTTCGCTTGCAAGCACACTTTCAGATTGTTGAGATTGAGCGCTAAGTTGCTCTTCAGGTGTAATATCTTGGCTATTTAAATGTTGGAAATTTTCTTGTGTGACTTTTTCTGCATCGATATCATAATTTAATAAATAATCCCAATCATCATTTTTAAGTAAATCTAATTGAGCTTCAACTAGCATGCGGAAACGTGATCTGAATATTTTAGATTGACGTTTCATATCTTCAGTTTGGAATGATAAATGACGTGCTTTTTCGATAGCGTCATTAACAATTAAATCTGCTTGTGCTTGAGCTTTACTGATAACAGCTTCAGCTTCTTTATTAGCAGCCAATTTAATCTCTTCTCCAGCTTGTTGAGCTTGAACAAGGGCATCACTTACTGATTGATGAACTTGTTGATAAGACTTAATATTAGTATCTCTCTCTTCAATTACTTTTTCAAGCTGTTTTTTTTCTTCTTTTAAACGTTCAATTTCATTACTTAATTGATTTAAATAATCACTTACTTCAGCTGGTTCTAAACCATTTTTCACTTTTGTAAATTCTTTATTTTTAATTTCACTAGGTGTAAAAGGCATCCTACATCCTCCTTAAATCAACATTAAATTGACTTATATTTATTACTTAAATAGCGTTCGATAATTTATGTGTATTTTGTCTTTTTTAGTCCTACCACCTATATCAATGATTTGAGCTCTTCCAAATCCTTGAATAGATAATAAATCATTAGTTTTAACTTGAAAATCTGGTGAATCAATAATTGTGTGATTAACTTTCACGCGCTTCTTTTCAATTAATTGTTTCGCTATTGTTCGAGATTTATGAATCATTTCTTTTAAAACGACGTCTAATCTCAATGCACTTACAGTACTACCTTGAATTTTCCAATTCTCTACTGATTGTATCATATCTTTAAATGGAATAGAATTAAGTTTAACTGTAGCACCTTTTATCTTTGTTAATTCCAACATAATATACGATTCTAATTGCTTTGTCAAAACAAATTGAATACTGTCACCGACAATAATATCACCAACTTGTTCCCTCTCTATTCCTAATGACATAAGTGTTCCTAGGACATTTTGATGTTGTATATTAACAAACTTCTCTGGATAGTTGATTTGAATTAATACTTCTTCAAAGTCAGCTTCCCCAGGTTCAAAATAATTAGGAGCAATGATACCTCTTTTTCTCTCTGCGTTATCTCCACCAAAAAAAGTCACTTCCATATCTTCATAACTGCCTGTTATGACTTCAAGTATATATTGTCCTCTCGGATCGAGAAAGTTTGTCAAAATTGGCGCATACTGCTGTTCAACTTGATCACACTTATCTATTAATTGATCTATTAACCCTTGCTCTTCGTCTCTAAAATGCTGATAAATATCGATTATCTTACACCTCTCTGATTCTAAATTAAATGATAAAAGAGGTTGAAACAACCTCATGTATTGTCTCAGCCTCTTAAAAGCCATATATTATTACATTAAATGAACTATTACCATATTAAAGATACTTCTTAACCCAGCTTGGAATAATACAAGTACAAACAAAGCTACAAGTGAAGAAATATCAATCATTCCTATTGGTGGAATAATCTTTCTAAATGGTTCTAAAAATGGTTCATATAATTTACCTAGTATTTCACCGAACTTAGATTCTCTAATATTAGGTACCCAAGATGTAAAGAAATAAATAATCATTCCAAAGTAATATATTTGAACTAGAAAAATTATAAAATCAAAAATGGTAGCTAGTAAACCTACATCCATATAACGTTCTCCTTATTCGTAGTGTTGCGATTCCATTTGTTCAATATGATCTGTAATACTTCCCGCAACTTCTACATTATCAGGTGTACAAAGGAATATGTCAGTACCTACACGTTGAATATCTCCACCAATTGCATAAACTGTTCCACTTAAAAAATCAATAATGCGTTTAGCTGAAATTTTATCAATACGTTGTAAATTCACTAAAGTAGCACGGCGGTTTTTTAATTCATCCGCGATATCTTGTGTATCTGAAAATACTCGTGGTTCGAATAAGCACATTTTTGAACTTTCATAACCACTATAACTTTGCGACGTTTGATTCATTGTAACAACATTTTTGCCGTTTGACTTTGATTGCGGTTGATTCATACGCACATTCCTTTCTTCTGAGTTATAATTTCTTGTTGATTTCTTTTGTGGTACTGTTTTCAATTTACTTTGATTACTATATAAACGTTCTGATTGTTGCGGTTGATTCTGTTGAACATTGTTTGTTTCATTTTCTTCATTCTGAACTACACGACGTTGTCGCTCTTCAGGGCTTTCAACTTCTTCTTCATCATCCATTAGAAAAAAATTATTAAATAAATCTTTAATAGCCACGGGGCTCACTCCTATTCTCCTACAAGTTTAGTCCCAATTCTTATAAATGAAGCACCTTCTTCTACAGCAATTGCATAATCATTACTCATTCCCATAGATAAATAGTCACACGGTGCATAATCTAAATTAAGGTTTTTGATTTCATCTCGTTTTACTCGTAATTGTTTAAATAACTGTCGAATATATGTAGTGTCTTCTGTATAAGGTGCCATTGTCATTAATCCGACAATTTTTATTTTATCATATTGTTCAATTTGTTCTATAAAGTGATTAACTTCATTCAAAGCAATACCATGTTTAGATTCTTCTCCTGAGACATTGACTTGTATGAAGCAGGCAATCTCATGATCCGCTCTTTTATTAATTTCCTTAGCTAAACTAAGTCTATCTAGTGCATGTAGGTAATCAATTTCGTTTATGACTTCTTTTACTTTTCTAGATTGTAAAGAACCTATAAAGTGCATAGTAACATCGTTAGGCAAAGCAGATTTCTTCTCTAAAAAGCCTTCTAATCTATTTTCACCAAAATGTCTAAGTCCAGCATCATAAGCTTCTTTAGCACGGTCTATTGTAACATATTTTGTTACTGCAATCACGTTTGGCAAGGTAGACGCTTCACTATTTTTAAAGTGTGATTGTATTTCACTTTCAATATTTCTTAAATTTTGTTTTACATCCATTTTCTACTCAACCTCTTCACCATTTGTTAAGTTTAGTTATCACTAATAAACACATATGTATTTAAATATTTATTATTTATATAACTAATCTAATGAGATTATTTTTGGCCTATAAAAGCCAACATTCTACCTGTTTGACCTTTTTCAACTCGATATGAAAAGAAAAGTGATAAATCCTCTGATGTAGCATAATCAGTTATATATATATTGTCGAATGGTACACCATAATGATTAAGTAATAGAGCATTAGCACGTTTTAAATCAATACCATGTCGATTCTCTCCACGAGTTTCAATATAATCTTTTACATTAATCGGTAATGTTTCAAACTTTGCTTTAATATCATCATTAATTTCATATGTAGTTGATGTAGATGGTCCAATTACAATCTTTAGATCATTATAATCAAAATCAATTTGCTTTAACATTTCACTAACAATTTGACCATATGTACCTCGCCAGCCAGCATGTGCTAATCCTACATAGTGATGTTTTTCACTATAGAAATAAACTGGTACACAATCAGCGTAGCACATCGTTAATAACGTATCAGGTTCATATGTATAAATCCCATCAATACCATACATATCATCTGTTAATGTATCGATGTTAGTTCCACGATGACTTTGCGAAATTTCCATTACTCGATTTTCATGAGTTTGAATTGGAAACACCCATTGTGCTCTTTCAAACCCAATCGCGTCCGCCAACATTTCTTGGTGTTTAGTAATATTTTCAGGATTATCATCCACATATCTTGCCATATTGAATGATGATTCCGGATATAGACTATAGCCACCTTCTCTTGTAGTGAATCCTAATTTGACATACTTCAAGTCTTGAGATTCATATTTCAAGTGATGGGGATACTTTACAAATTTCTCTGACACGAGATCAAACCACCTTAATTAAAAGTTTTATTTTTGTCGATTTCTAAAAAGCTTACTCTAAAATTGAATATAGATATATTATATAACAATCTTCACTTTACTTGAAAGTAAATAAAAAGGGAGCGAACATGAATCCACAAGTGAATTCGCCGTTCTACTCCCAATTAGGAATGATTAAGACGATAAATACACTTAACCATACAACGAAATATAGACAAAACTTATTTTAAATTAACGTCTAGTTCTTCTAGAACGTCTTTCTTCTCTATTTCTGATAAAGCTAGGAATATCGTCATCTTTAGTAGTATGATTTCTTTCTGATACACTTTCAGAAGAACGAGAGCTTGATGAGCTTTGAGAGAATGATTCTTCTCTAGGCGTACTTGCTTGTGTTGAAGTGCTTGAAGTTACACTTGTTCCGAAACCAGTACTTGAAGCTTTACGTCCTTGTGAAGTTGGTTTATCTTCAAAACCAGTAGCAATTACAGTTACTACAATTTCATCTTGTAGTTCAGGATTGATAACTGTACCAAAGATCATATTTACATCTTCATCTGCAGCATCTTGCACGATGTCAGCCGCTTCTTGAGCTTCAAATAATGATAGTGATTCCCCACCAGTGATGTTCATTAACACACCTTGAGCGCCAACGATTGAAGTTTCAAGTAATGGTGATGAAATTGCTTTTTTAGCTGCTTCAACTGCTCTGTTCTCTCCAGAAGAGACACCAATACCCATTAAAGCAGAACCTTGGTTAGACATAATTGTTTTAACGTCAGCAAAGTCTAAGTTTACTTCACCTGATACAGCGATTAAGTCAGAGATACCTTGAACACCTTGACGTAATACATTATCTGCTTCTTTAAATGCTTCCATCATTGGAGTTGATTTATCAACGATATCTAATAAGCGATCGTTAGGGATAACAATTAATGTATCAACTGCTGCTTTCATAGATTCAACACCAGCTGCCGCTTGAGTTGAACGTTTACGTCCTTCAAAACCGAATGGACGTGTTACTACACCAACAGTTAATGCTCCCATTTCTTTAGCAATCTTAGCTACTACTGGTGCAGCACCTGTACCAGTACCGCCACCCATACCAGCAGTTACAAATACCATATCTGCACCTTGGATTGCATCTTCAATTTGTTCACGTGACTCTTCAGCTGCTTTTTTACCAATTTCTGGATTTGCACCAGCACCAAGTCCGCGTGTTAATTTCTCACCAATTTGGATTTTAGATTCTGCTTTAGATAAGTTTAAAGCTTGTCCGTCTGTATTAATTGCAATAAATTCTACATTGTTCATGCCATGGTCGATCATACGGTTAACAGCGTTGTTACCACCGCCACCTACACCTATGACTTTTAATGTCGCTAAATGATTAAATCCTTGTTCAAATTCTAACATTTATATTTCCTCCTAGTCTTTTTGGCCCATCATTCAAATAGAGATTTCATAAGTTTTTTAAATTTGCCCTCTTCTTTTTGAGGTTGCTCTTGATCATCATAATGTTCTGTCGTATCGTGATGACTTTCATTGCTATCATACTTATCGTAGTCGTCTACTTTATCAGTTCTTTCATGTGGTTCGTTGTAGTCTTCTTCATAAGTATCTTCATTTTTATTTGACTTACGTTTAAACCAGTCAAATCCACCTGGTTTAGAAGTATGTTCTCTCTCGTTATCTTCAATAACTTCTTCTTCAAACTCATCATTATCTTGATAACTCATTGTAACATAATCGAGCAACTCATCAAAAGTGATGCTACTAGATATAGTAGAAATAGCTGATGTGAATTCTGGCTTTCTGATACCCATTTGTGACGGTGTATGAACTCTAATCTTTTCATTTACCATCGTATTAAGTAATTCTTTAACTCCTAATAAGTTTGAAGAACCGCCAGTTACAATGAAACCACCGTTCACTCTAGTTAACCCTAACTCAACTAATACATCAAACACCTCATCAAAGATATCTTGCATTGTTCTCTCAATTACAGCACTTAAATCTTTTTGAGTATATTCAACTAATTCATCACTGTCTACTTGATCTACACTAAATACATCTTGATCTGATGCAGAATTAGCATAAGCATGACCATATTGATGTTTAATCTTTTCAGCCGTTTCATATGTAGTATTTAGTTCTTCAGCAATATCATCAGTAATATCGCGACCTGCTAATTCAATTGAATCAGCGTCTACTAATTCTCCACGCTCATAAAAGGCAATTTGAGTTAAATCTTCACCAATATCTATTACACATGCTCCTAATTCTTTTTCAGTAGCTGTAAGAATTGAACCATAATTATAAGCATCTGAATAAACATCTAAAACATCTACGCCACATGATTCTACACATTTAATCATGTTGATTAAGATAGATTTATGAATTGCAATAACTCCTGCTTCAACTCTTAATGAGTGTCTAGCAATCAATTCTTTAGGGTCTGATACTTCATTATCCCCATCCACAATAAAACGAATAGGGAATACATCAATTACATCAGTATCCGCTACATCATTTTTTTGACGAATACCTTCTAACACTTCTTCAATGTGTGTGCCGTTTATTTCAGTATCTTCATAAAAATCAATTTCATTTACTTCATCATATACTTCAGTACCTATGATAGGTAATTTTAAGAAAACTTCTTTAATGTCTACACCTGATGCGATAGAAGCTTTTTTAATTGTATCTTTAACTGCTTGTTTAGCAATGTCGAAATCATCAATTAATCCGTTCTTGATACCGCTAGTGTAGGTTTGTCCTGTACCTATCACATTTATTCCATTGTGAAATTTTTCGCCTACTATTGTTTTTACACTTGATGAACCAATATCTATGCTTACATAGTAATGTTCCTCCATAGATAGGCACCTCCTGACAAATTACTATTAAAATACACTATGTTTAGTTTACAATACGTCGTAAGGCTTGTGAACTATAAACACATATTAATATCGAAATTTTTTAATTATTTGAATCTGATTGTTCGTTAATTTTATTTAAAGCGCTTTGTAACTCATCTTTTGCATCAGTTTCTTGTTGTGATTTTTGACGAACATTTTGATCAGATTTTGAATCTCCACTACTGTTTTCATTATACGGTATAAATGATGCACCTACAGATAAATCTATATAACCTTGGGTTTTCAAGTTACCAGAGTCGTCTTTTGATAAAGATTGTGACATTTGAGGATAATATTTAATTTTATTAGCAATCGTTTTAATGTTACCAACTATTTGCATATCATCTTGCATATATAAAAGAATTCGATTTTGAGTATTTTGCTTAGGTGCGTACTTAATCTCTGAAATCATATCTCTAATGTCTGGAGACATCTTAGATAAAGATTTAATCATGTTGCTTTTTTCTTCACCTTTAAATCCTTCTAAAATAGGTCCACTTCCAGCAATATTACCATCAAAGTTTTTCAATTCTTGATTTCCTTCTATAATTGGCACATATTTATCCTTTTCTTTAACAACACCTACAACTTGATTTTCAGTTATTTGCACTTTTAACGTATTCGGTAATTGCTTTTTAATTTTTACGTCTTTTATTAAATCATTCTTCTTCAGATTTTGAACACCTTTACGTTTACTATAGGTATACATTCTTGAATTATCTTTCACATCCAAAGCTTTTTCAACTTGACTGTTACTCACATTGTTATTTCCACTAATTTTAATATTAGAAATTCTACTTAGTGGTGTAAACATGTAGAGTAAAAATAAAATTATTAATAATACTAAAAATGTAATGATAACGTACTGAATTCTTTTTTGACGCTTCCTTCGCTGAATTCTTAATTGTTCTTTTCTCTCTTGTGGTGATAAATGATCAAATTGTGTACTCTTGGCATGTTTTTTTCTTTTACGATTGTCATTGAACTCTTTAACTCTATCTTTAATAGATAGCTTATATATGTTTTCACTAGAATTAGTGGAGAGTCTGTGACTATCATTCGTTTTAGTACTTTCAACGCTTTGAGCATTTTCACCAGATGTTTCGTTAGATTGTTCAATTGCTTCATTTTGTTCCAATTGTTCGGATTCATTTGATTGATTATTAAAGTTATCTTCATCTATTGATTGATTTTGATCTTGTTGTTTAGAGGTCTCATTAGGCTTATTAATTTTATACAATTGAGCGTCATCTGTGGAAACTTTATTCTTATCCTTATGATTAGCATCATGATTTGAAAGGTGTTCTTCATTGTTTAATTCTCGATTTCTTTTTTCAATAAGACTTTGAATCGAGCTCACTTTATTATCTTTACGTCGTTTATCTTTCACTTGATTTCACAACCTTTAATAAGATGGTAAGTGGGCACGGAAACTTTCTATAAATCTTTCTCCACGTTCTTCAAATGTTTTATATTGATCCCAACTTGCACATGCAGGTGATAGTAAGACAACGTCATTCGGTTCGACTACATCTTGTACCTTTTTAACAGCGTCTTCAATATCTGTAGCTTTCACCACTAACTTACCTTGACTATTGCCAAGCTTAGCAAATTTTTCTTGAGTTTGACCAAAAACAACCATGACACGTACATTCTTCATATAAGGTATTAATTCATCGAAATCATTACCACGATCTAAACCACCACATAACCAAACGGTTGGTTGTTTGAATGAATTTAATGCAAATTGTGTAGCAAGTGTGTTTGTAGCTTTAGAATCATTGTAATACTTGTTAGTGCGATTTGTACCTATATATTGTAATCTGTGATCTATACCAGAAAATGTCGTTAAACTATCTATAATTGCTTTTATTGGAACACCAGCTAAGATTGAAGCTAACACTGCAGCTAGAATATTTTCTAGATTATGTTCTCCAGGTAATACTAAATCATCTATATTAATGATTCTTATTCCTTTGTAAACAATAAACCCATCTTTAATATAAATACCGTCTACTTCCTGTTGAGTAGAGAAATACAATGTTTTAGCTTTCAAATTTTCAGACTCAATTAGATGTCTTTGATGATAATTACATATTAGGTAATCATTTTCTGTTTGATTTTTGTAAATCT
Organism: Staphylococcus sp. AtHG25; assembly: GCF_003217445.1. Taxonomy (NCBI): domain Bacteria; kingdom Bacillati; phylum Bacillota; class Bacilli; order Caryophanales; family Staphylococcaceae; genus Staphylococcus; species Staphylococcus sp. AtHG25. The sequence continues at coordinate 14,200 of NZ_QJSN01000002.1, forward strand.
GTTTCTTTGCGTTTTGATAGTTTTCAAGCGTTTCGTGATAATCTAGATGAGCAGAATATATATTTGTGATAATCGCAATATGCGGACGATATTGCTCTACACCTAATAATTGGAATGAAGATAATTCAGTTATTAGATATTCATTAGGTGATGTTTCTTGTGCTACTTTAGATGCTACATAGCCTATATTGCCAGATAGTCTACCAGTCAATCTACTTTTCTTAAACATATCGCCAATTAAAGAAGTCGTAGTTGTTTTACCATTAGTTCCAGTTACAGCTATAATCGGTGCTTCTGATATTAAATAACTTAATTCTACTTCAGTTAATATTTTTAAATGTCGCTGATATGCTTCTTGAATTATAGAGACTGTATAAGGTATACCAGGATTTTTTACTATAATTGGCTCATTATCTAATAGTGATAAAGGATGTCCACCATCAACTATTTTAACTCCTAGCGCCTCTAAATCCTTGGCATGAGGATCTTGTGACAAGTCTTTACCATCATTTACAGTCACATTGGCACCTAATTTGATTAATAACTTAGCTGCTTCATATCCGCTTTTGGCTAGTCCTACTACAAGAACATCTTTATTTTCTAATCCTGTATAATTGAGCATGCTAATGCACTCCTATCCATAATCCGATTAATCCTGAAATTAAACCTGCTGTCCAGAACACTGTCACTACTTTCCATTCTCCCCAACCACTTAATTCAAAGTGATGATGAATCGGGCTCATCTTAAAGATACGTTTTTTTGTAAGTTTATATGAAGCAACTTGTAACATAACTGAAGCAGTTTCAATTACAAATACTAGCCCAATTAGTAACAATGATAATTCTTGATTTAGCATAATTGAAATCGTTGCGAAAATTCCACCTAAAGCTAAACTACCAGTGTCTCCCATAAATACCTTTGCGGGATTGAGGTTATACGGTAGAAATCCTAATAATGCAAAAATCATTATAATACAAAATGCTCCAATTGCTGGTGAATCTAAAACAAAGCTCATAATGGCATACATTGTAAAACCAATGATTGATAATCCTGTTGCTAAACCATCTAAACCATCTGTTAAATTCACAGCATTTGAGAACCCAACTTGCCAAAAAACAATAAAAATCACATATGCAAAAGATAATGGAATACTAATATTTGTAAAAGGTATGTTTAGATTAGTTGAAAATTCTACAAGATGGAAAACATCACTTAGTAAAAAGAATACTACTGCAATTGCAATTTGTGCTAAAAATTTCTGCTTACTTGTTAAACCTTGGTTGTTTTTCTTAACTACGATGATGTAATCATCAATAAAACCTATTAAACCAAAACCAATTGTCACAAATAATAATAAAATGATTGGATTTGAATTATCTACAAAGAAAATTGCAATAATTGAGGTAATGATAATGCTAATTAGAAAAGTCAAACCACCCATTGTCGGTGTGCCTGTTTTTTTCATATGGCTTTGTGGACCTTCTTCACGAATGCTTTGTCCAAATTTCATTCGCTTAAGCGTTGGAATTAAAATAGGTACTAAGATAAAAGTAATTAATAGTGCGATAACCGCAAGTATAAAAAGCATAATTGTCTCCTTTATATATTTAATTTTTTGTTTTGTCTTCTGAGTTTATTAATTGATAATATCTCGTTCATTTTATCAATATTTTAAAGTAAATTCATTTAAAATTTGTATGAGATTGTATGACGCCCTTTGAATTAACACGAGCTGAGAAGGGAATGATATAACCACCCCCCTCACTTATATTTGCTACTAAAGTTCTATTTTGTAACCTATGCTCAATATGCTTGTCACAACTTTTAGACGTTCATTCAATTCTCATAACTTATCATCTACTTTTTCAATTCAAATTATAATTACTCGTTGGAATCTTGACTATTGTTTGTCTGTTGTTCTTGTTCAGAAGAGCTTGAAGTATCATTCTTATTGCTTTTTTCCTTATCCTCTGAAGAAGAACTAGCTTTATCTTTATTAGTAGAGTCATTTGATGCTGTCTCATTGTCATTTGTATTCGTCGATGTATCGTCAGGATCTTCTGGAGATAATTCAATTTCAACCTTACTATTGTCTTTTAATGTGGTTCCATTGTTAACCGATTGTTTTGTTACATAGCCACTACCTTTAGTTGTAACGTTAATGCCAGTTAATTCTTGAAAGGCAAGTACATCATCTTTTGTCCAACCTTTCATATTTGGCATTGTAATATCACCATCAGTTAACAAGAGCACCTTACTATTAGGCAATAATTTTTTATTGGCTTTAATTGATTGAGATTTGACGTTATCTCCATTACCAATAACGGTTGCTTGTAAATCTTCAGATTTCAAACTTTCTTTTGCTTTATCAGTAGATTGTCCAGTTACATTTGGTACTTTTGAATATTGTGCAGATTTAGTTTCATCTTTTTTAGAACCTACATTTAAATATTTAAGTGTATTTTCCATAATTGGTTTGAAAGCCTTACTTACACCCATTTCATAAGCTTCTTGATCATTCTTTTGAGCTAAGCTCATACCGGCATAAACAATAACTTTGGGATTTTTCTTAGGCGCATCACCAATGAAACTTACAAAGTATGGGTTTTCACCCTTAACATATCCGCCGCTCTTTTCATCCGCCACTTGGGCAGTACCTGTCTTACCTTCAATATCATAACCATCTACTCTATAATTCATCGCATGACTCTTCTTACTATTAACTACTTTATCTAATTCTGTTTCCACTTTACTAGCGGTAGAAGCAGTAATTGGTTTGCCAGCAATTTCTTTTTTGCCTTGATAGAATGTCTTTTTGGAAATTGGATTTTTAATACTATTCACAAACCATGGTTTAAGCATATTTCCTTTATTAAAGAAAGCAGATTGTGCCTGAATCATTTGTACCGGCGTAACAGTTGTAGATTGCCCGAATGCTGACGTTTTTTGTTGTAATTCATTCGACCAAGCAATATTACCTTCTGCTTCACCATCAAATAGACCACCAGTTGGTTTGCTAAAACCAAATCTTTCGTACCATGATTTCATTTTGTCAGCACCTACTAAGTCTTGTAAGTGCATCATCAGCGTATTTGAAGAATAAGTAAAGCCTAATGAAATTGGAATTTCGCCCCAACCAGTTTTATTCCAGTCGGAAATTCTAGAACCCATGATATCACGATGTCCAGACTCATATTTTTTCTTAGGATCAAACTTACCTTCCTGTATAGCTGCCGCTAAACCAAATGATTTAAAAGTAGAACCTGGTTCATACGTATTTTGATATAAATCATTCGCCCATTTTTTTCCGAAATCTTCACCTGTCTCAGGATTAAACGTAGGACGTTGACTGAATGCTAAGATTTCACCTGTTTTAGCATCCATGACAACAGCAAATAAATCTTTTGGTTGATATCTCTTAACCATATCATCCAATGCTTCCTCAACGAATATTTGAACATTTGAATCAATTGTTAAATGAACATCATCACCACGTTTAGGTGATTTTTCATTTTTAGTATTTGGAGCAATATATCCCCAAATATCTTGTATATAAGATAATGCACCTTTAGTTCCACTTAAATAATTATCAAAGATTTTTTCAACACCAAGTGCACCTTTTAATTCGCCTGTATCTGGATTTTTTTGTGCCATTCCTATTAAGTGAGACGCAAAATTACCATTTGGATAAAAGCGTTCAGTTTCTGGATATAATGTAATACCTGGTAAGTCCATTTTTTCCAGTTTCTGTTTATCTTGATAAGTTAAATTAGTTCCTTTTTGACCAAATTCCACTTGGAATGCTTTTTTCTGATTAAGTCGTTTTTCAATTTCTTCCGGTTTCATGTCTATAATTTTAGAAAGTTCTTTAGCTGTCTTCTTTTTATCCTCTACATAGCGAGGTTTATCTCCATTTTTACCTGCGCTCTTATCGACTACCGCTACAACTTTATATCTTTCGACATCTTCGGCAAGAATTTTACCGTTTCTATCATAAATCTTGCCTCGTTCAGCTTGTTCATTGTTTTGAACTAAATATTTTTCATTCGCTCGCATTACTAAATCTTGTCCATCAGAATGTCCTGTGATCATAATATATGAATATCTTAAAACCAATATAAAAAAGAGCAGTCCGAATATACCAACAAGGAGGACTGCTCCTAATTTATTTTTTCTAATTTTAATTTTTCGCTTCGCCATTTGTACGCACTACCTTTACATTGTTGTTATTTAGGCTCATACCTTGTGCTTTAGCCTTATCGTAAATGCGTTGGTAAGAAGAACTTTTTTTAATTTCAGATTGAATTGCGCTATTTTCACTTGATTGTTGTTCAATTTTGGAGTCTAAATCTGCAATCTTTCCATTCGTATCATACGCATCCATTTTTAAAGATAGCATATAAATAGCAATAACTGCAATTGCAGTAACAAGTGTTATGTATAAGTATTTCTCAAATCTTGTGAGTTGAACTACAACCTTCTTAGTAACTGTTCTTGTTTGTGGTTCCGATTGAGGTTGTTGTTTCGGTATACTATTGTGCTGGACGTCTTCATATGGTTCATATATTTCTTCTACAGCCATCGTCAATTACTCCTTATTTTAAAATTTCTGCAACACGTAATTTAGCACTGCGCGCTCTGTTATTTTCATCCAAATCTGTATCCGTTGCCGTAATTGGTTTGCGATTTACTCTCTTGAGTTTAGGTGTGTAAGCTTCAGGAATAATTGGTAACCCTCTAGGCACATCAGGACCCTTTTCATACTCTTGAAACATTTGTTTGCATAATCTGTCTTCTAAAGAATGGAAAGTGATTACTGAAATTCTGCCTCCAACTTTTACAAGCTCGATTGCCTGCTCAATTGAATCTTCGAATGCAGATAATTCGTCATTAACGGCAATACGTATAGCTTGAAATACACGCTTTGCAGGATGACCACCTTTTCTTCGAGCTTTAGCAGGAATGCCTTCTTTAATGATGTCAACTAGCTCTAATGTAGTTTCGATAGGCTGATGTTCACGTTGTGCTTCAATTCGTCTCGCTATTTGTTTAGAAAATTTCTCTTCACCATAACGATAAAAAATCTTAACAAGTGCTTCATATGGCCATTGATTGACTACTTCGTATGCGCTAAGTTGCTGCGTTTGATCCATTCTCATATCAAGTTTAGCATCATGATGATAACTAAATCCTCGCTCTGGAACATCCAACTGTGGACTAGAAACGCCTAAGTCATAATAAATTCCGTCTACCTTTTCAATGTTTAAGTTTTTTAAAATGTCAGTTAATTCTCTAAAGTTACTATGTACGAACGTGACTTTATGTAGATGATCTTTCAATACCTCTTTAGCATTATCTAATGCTGTAGTGTCTTGATCAATCGCAATTAATCTACCATCATCGTTTAATTGATTTAATAAATAGAGTGCATGACCCGCGCCACCAAGCGTACAGTCTACGTAAATACCATCTTCTTTGATGTCTAAATAATCAATTGTTTCGTTAAGCATGACGCTAATATGATGAAACACGACTTATTCCTCCATTAAAAATCAAAATCTATTAAATCTTCAGCAATATCTTCGAAACTCTCTTCAGATTCATCATAAAAATCATTCCAAGTTTCTCTATCCCAAATTTCAATTCGATTTGAAACACCTATTACTGTACATTCTTTAGTTAAACTAGCGTACTTCCTCAAATTTTGAGGAATGTTAATACGCCCTTGCTTATCCAATTCCACTTCGATGGCACCTGAGAAGAACATACGCATAAACTTACGTGCGTCTTTCTTTGTCATAGGTAAGGTTTTCATTTTTTCTTCTATTTGTTGCCACTCTTCAAGTGTGTAACCGAACAAACATTTATCAAGGCCTCGCGTGATAATAAAACGTTCGTTTAAGTCATATCTAAACTTAGATGGAATTATCATACGTCCTTTAGCATCAAGTTGATGTTCGTATTCTCCCATGAACATTATTATCACCTCACCTTATTTATAATTTACCACATATCCCCACTATCCTCCACTAATTCTGTAAAATATCTTAAAATTCTTTTTTTATACAAAAAAACCTATTTTATCATTTCGATAAAATAGGTCTAAAGCTTGATTTATTAAGGTTTAATGATGATTTGATCAAATGTGTATTCAAGTGGTGGGAAAGTGGAGGGACTAAACACATCAATCCCAAAATCATTCATAATTTGTAGTGGATTCCAGATTCTTTCTTGTAATCCGTGGTGAGGATGTAATGATAAATCTAATTCTCTAAATTGTCTCATACTAATATCATTCTCACGTTCAATATTTAACAAATAGCGTTTCAGTAAATAATCAAATTGTTTATTATGAATTTCTTCATTTTTATTTACTAAATTGAAATTATCTTGATTTTCCTTAACTTCATTTAATAATTGTTGATACACATTTTCATGTTTTGCTTTCAATTCTTCTACTTGTTGTATAAACGTATCGGAAGCTTTTTCACGTACAAATTCATTTTTGTCATCATCGATACCATCTTGAATAACTTTTTCAGCATTAAGGCTGTATTGTTTAAGTAGTTTTTGTGTTCTTTCCATCATATATGTCATCTTCATACGTGGAAGAACTATTGGCATTTCTACATTAAGTAATTTGAATACATTATTTAGTTCTGCCCAATATTTAATTTCACTTGGACCACCTATGAATGCTACTGTATTAAATAGCCATTCTTCCATAACTGGTCTCGTAACGACGTTGTTTGAGAAACGCTCCGGCTCTGTCTCTATTAATTCAATTAATTCCTCTTCAGAGTAGGTAATATCAGATTTACTTAATTTAAAATGATTATCTTCTTTTGATATTAATTGACGCATACCATCCTCATGAAGGAACAAATGTACATTAGTATCTGTCTGTATCATTTGTGTTAATCCCGATGCAATGGTTTGCTCTTGTGTTTGTCTGAATACTTGATTAATTTTAGAATGATTATTTACTATTTCTTTGAGTAATGGCTTTTCAAGTTGTCTAAGCTTATCGTTCTGTGCATCGATGAGTAGCACACCGTGTTCTTTAAAGACCGTATGCAATAAAGCCTTAAATATATCAGTCCAAGTATCAAACTCATTAATAATATCCACGCATAATCTATATAAAGGTTTAGAATGTTTAGTTTCTTTTAATTCTTCGAAGAAAAGATTTAATGCATTAAGCATAGCTTCCTTATCAGGAGTATATCTTGAAATATTTGTTTCTGGAGGCGTCATTGTATGGTACTTCACTTTCTTTAATTGCGCCTCTTTCACATTATAAACATACGTATGATTCACTTCATCAAAATCATGATCCTCCCCAGCAATCCAAAACACAGGAACAACCGTTTCACCGTATTCTTTAGTTAGTTGACTACTTAACGTTACTATCGAAAGAATTTTATGGAAAGTGTATAAAGGTCCCCCAAACAATCCTGATTGTTGACCTCCAATAACTACTTTAGCTCCTTGTTCAAGCGCCTCAATATGCTCTAGCTGAGAAGTAGTTAATTTCAAATCCGCCATATAGTCTTTAATGATTTGTGCTAATTGTTTTTCTCTACCATTATTAGCACGTTTCATTCTAGTCGTGAAACTAACTGTCTCAACTGGGTTATATTGATAAAATTCTAATAAACTTTTATCACTTTCTTTTAATTTTGAAATAAATGAATCTTTTTCTTTAAAATGAGTTACTCGACAGTCCATATCTATACTCCTTCAACATAACTATTACTCATATAGTATAAAGATTATAGCATTATATGACAATTTAACGGCTTAAAAATTTATAATTTTTGAAGTGAAATTTACCCTTTCGTCCTGAAAATACAATTGAATGAAATTTACATATTATTTAAGTTATAATATAACAAAAGAAATAAGGGGGATAACGCAAATGAGTGAAGTAAAACATCTTGAAATTAATTATAAAACAGACGAATTGTTTGAGGCTTTTAGAGAATTCGGTAACAAAGATTTATACATGGTTGAAGAACTACAAGGCCAAATGATCGATGCCAGTTCTGAATCACCATTCTATGGCATCTTTCACGGTGAAAACCTTGTTGCCCGAATGGCTTTACTAAAAAAGGGTGACGTTGAGGAAATTTACTTTCCAGAATTCGATGATTATTTACTACTTTGGAAATTAGAAGTTTTAGATAACTATAAAAATAAAGGTTACGGTCAGTCACTCATTGATTATGCAAAATCTTATCATATGCCTATCAAAGCCATTGCACGTCAAAATTCTAAAGATTTTTTAATGAATCAAGATTTTGAGGATGTACACGCTAAAAATCCTGAAGGTCATGATGTACTCGTATGGTCTCCTAAATAATTAATTAGAATATGGAAAAGCTATGGAGTGATAAAAGTTCAATCAGAACCTTTACCACTCCAACTTTTTTGCATAAAATGTTTTTACTCATTTTCAATTAAATCAACTAATTCACTCAATGATTTAATTTCATAATCTGGATTTATATCAGAATTATTCTTTTTATTTCTTACATTAAACCAGCATGTAGCTATTCCCGCATTTTTTCCACCTAATACATCTGAAGTTAATGAATCACCAACAATAATGGTAGATTTTCGTTTGTCCTCACCAATTTTTTCAAACACATAATCAAAAAACTCAATCATTGGCTTTTGATAACCCGTTTCCTCTGATATAAATACACCATCAAATGTGTCTTTAAATTGTAATTGTGCGATACGTCTTTTTTGAGTATCTGTAACACCATTAGTAACAATATAAAGCTCATTGTTTTGAGCTAATCGATCTATCGTTTCTAGAGTGGAATCAAAATGCTTAATGGGTGCTTTAGCTAATTCATCCCTAAAAGTAACATCTGCTTGTTTACCATCCACTTCAATACCATAATGATTAAAATATTCAATGAATCTGTTTGAAAGAACTTCTTCTTTAGTTAGTTTATTCTTTTGAAAAGCCTCCCAATGTGCCTGATTAATTTGTTTAAAAAATTGAAAGTCTTCTGCTGTTGGGTAATGATGATAATGTTTGGCCATATTGTGAAAAGCTTTATCTTCAGCATCATAAAAATCAACTAATGTATCATCGAAGTCTAATAATATTGTATTATATTTCATATTTTCATCCTTAACGTTTATTTTCTAAAATCTATTTTAACAGAAATATATTTATAAATTAAAAAAGACCAGAGCGCTTGCCCTGGTCCATGATAATTAAAATTTCAAATTAGAAGCCGAAAATTTTACCTAAAACACTGATTCCGTTTTCTACGATACCTACGATGCTTGTACCCATTTTACCCCAGTCTTTATCTTGTCCTGCTTGTACTGCTGTTGCAATTGCTTCTGCTAATTTTTGCATATTTATCTCTCCATTTCTCTATAATTTTTTAGGATTTAAACTAAGTTTTAAAATAAACGTTAAATTAGAAACCAAAGATTTTACTTAATTCAGTTACACCGTTTGAAACGATATCTAAGATACTTGTACCTAATTTAGTCCAGTCTTGGTTTTGACCTGCTTCAATTGCACTTTTTACTGCGTTTGCGATTTTTTCCATGATTACTATCTCCTTTAAAATGTTTATTTATATTTTCAATAAATGTTATATGTGGAAACTTAGAATCCGAATAATTTACCTAAAATGCCAACACCATTTTCTACGATACCTACAATGCTTGTACCTAATTTAGCCCAATCTTGGTTTTGGCCTGCTTGAACTGCATCTGAAATTGCTTGTACTAATTTTGACATTTAAATCGCTCCATTTCTTTTTATTTAAAGTATTTAAATCTTAATGTATAAAATTCAATAGATACATTAAGCTATTTCTTAAAACCAAAAACGATTAATTGGTAAGTTTTTGTTTACCTATCGTTTTGTTACTTATACTATATAGTGATTTATGCTATTTGCGTTCTATCTTTCTTAACTTATAAATTAGACATCAAAACTGTAGACCTTTGATTATATAAAACACACTTAGGCATTCAAATATGTTGTGCAAAATCTGACAATTCTGCAAACGTTTACAAGACCTTTACATTAGCTTTATATTTCTTTAAAATTCATCTTGTTTTATAAACGCTTTAACCTACTAAGAGACCATTGCAAGTCAAGGATTCTAATTACAACCATTTATCTAAACAGACAAGTGAATATACTCTAGTCCTTTTCAACTATTTAATTAATCGTAATGTTAGTCATTGTAACTTTATTAATTTCTGTATTTCACTATTTATCATGATACTTTTATTTTGTAATTGGATTGAGTATATGAATAATAGATGAGAATAATTTCAACACTTAGGATCTATTTATTACTTTATTCATTCATAGATGTTTATAGTTTGTTCATAGTTGCTTATAATGCTTCCTATTGGTTCTATACATTTGATTACTTCTGCGTCCATATGGCTTGAAGATATTAATTCAATTGCTCGACTTTATGTCTTATTGCACTTGCACATAGTCGATATGAGTTACAAATACACATAATTAGTGAAAAATATAAACTTTTTTTATATTAAAGCTATTGCTAAATAATGTTTCTTTAGCTATAATTATTCTTGTGTTAAAAATTCATGTCCTGGTAGCTCAGCTGGATAGAGCAATGGCCTTCTAAGCCATCGGTCGGGGGTTCGAATCCCTCCCAGGACGTCATTAACTAAAAATTACATATATTTTTATGTTGAGAACGCTGTTATGACGGCGTTCTTTTTATTTTGTCTTGTAACTAAGCTAAACTGCATCAAAAATAGAAAAACCCGCCATGTTATGACGAGTTTCTAAGAAAATATTATTATGTTGTTAGTTTAAAAATTTTGACACATATTTGACACGTGATCAATAACTTTTTTACCTAAAAAATTTAGATTTTAATTGTAAGTATTAAATTAATTATTGAAATGACCAAAGTGACTATTGCAAAATAAAACGTTAAAGACGTTAGTTTTTCACTTCACAATTTAAAAACTCCATTCAATATTAATATTCTATTAACCAATATTATATGTATTGGCATAAAAACTTAGGAGTTAATTAAATGCTTAAGTGTCTATATATCAAACTTCAAATTCAATCGTTTCTATAATATGATTATCTCGATTTCTATAGTTTAGAATAGCACTACCATTCATTTCATCAATAATGAGTTCGGCAAACGTTTCTTCAATACTACTGCGAGATTGTGATATACTGCCTGGATTTATGACATGTACACCATCTAAATGCTCATATTTTGCAACATGAGTATGACCATAAAATGCAAATTGACTTCCCTGAGATTTAGCTTTTTGTGCTAAATGCATACGAGTTTGATTTACCGAATACAAATGTCCATGAGTATATAAAGCCTTTATACCTTTAATTTCCACTTCTTCTTCATTAGGAAATTCAGGATAAAAGTCACAATTTCCTTTTACTCTTCTATATAGGCTTAGTTCAGTATCATTATATTCAAATTCTGAATCCCCTAAATGTAATAAAACATCAGCATCCTTATGCGCTTCATATAAGTAATATAAAATACCAGATTCTGTATGATTGTCACTGACGATAAGCCACTTTGTCATTACTTTTCACTCTCCAAATAAGCATTCAATTTTTTAATTGCATTACCTCTATGACTGATTTCACTCTTTTCTGTTGCTGTAAGTTGAGCCATAGTTTTACCTTTTTCAGGCACATAGAAAATAGGATCATAACCAAAACCATGCTCGCCCTGTCTTTCAGTAGTAATCACTCCAGAAACAGTACCTTTGAAAGTTTGAGTAGTTTCATTAGGTGCACTCATACTAATGATGCAAACAAATTGTGCATCTCGATTTTCGATACTATCTAAATTATTTAATAATTTATCAATATTAGCATCATCACTCTTATCTGATCCTGCATATCTAGCTGAATAAACGCCAGGTTCGCCATTTAGAGCAAATACCTCTAATCCACTATCATCTGCTATCACACGTTTATTCAATACTTTTGCAGCTTCTTCAGACTTTAATCGTGCATTCTCTTCAAAAGTTGTTCCCGTTTCCTCTACATCAAAGTCTTTTATTAGTTCTGATATACCTATCACATTGTCATTGGGAAAAATTGATTTAAAATCATTAATTTTACCTTTATTATTTGTAGCAATTACGATGTCTGCCATTCATATTCCTCCTTGATTATTCATCTACACTGATGCGTTCAACTTCAACATCTAATTTTAACCATTGTAGAATGATATTTTTAATATGTACTGTATCTCCGGTAGCAAAGAATCTATGCTCTGGATGTTGTGTATAGCTCGCATGTTCATTACTAAAAGTTAATAAAGCACTAACTTCACGTGCTGTTTCTAATCCAGAGGAAATAACTTTTTTCTCTCCTCCAAAATAATCATTTATAGGCTTATATAACAATGGATAGTGTGTGCATCCTAAAATTATCGTATCTGCATCAGTATTTCTCCACTGCTTTAACGTTTGATGAATGACAATACTTGTAATTGTAGGGTCATCGTAGCGCATTTGTTCAACTAGTGGAACAAACCCAGGGCAAGCTACACCATAAACATGAACGTTTGGGTTAATGCGCTTAATATGATGTCTATACGCCTCAGATTTAATTGTTCCTTCAGTCCCTAAAATTAAAACATTTTGATTTTTAGTAGTCATAATGGCTGTTCTTGACCCTGGTTCAATAACTCCAATAACTGGAATAGGCAGCAATTGTTGCAAATGTTCTAATGCTACAGCGGTAGCTGTATTACAAGCTATTACAAGCATTTTAATATCAAATTGCATTAATTTATTAGCAAGTTGAGTAGTAAATTGTTTAACTTCATCACCAGGCCTTGGACCATAAGGACATCTTGCAATATCCCCTAGATAGTAAATTGTTTCGTTGGGTAATTGACGCATGATTTCTTTAGCAACTGTCAAACCACCAACACCTGAATCTATAACACCAATTGGTTTGTTCATCTTCATTCATCCTTATAACACATAATACATTTATTTTATCATATACATGCTAAGAGTTTGACTAATCCGATTAAGCATTCATATACATACCTTAAAAAGTTTTATATAGAAAAAAGTAGTTAATCAATTCAATTAAGAATCATTAACTACTTTTCAAATTATAATTAAATGTATATATTAATCTACTTTGTGGTCTGAACCGAAGAATGATTTAAACATATGGAATGTTGTTTCTCTGTTCATAGCTGCGATAGAAGTTGTCAAAGGAATACCTTTCGGACAAGCATTTACACAGTTTTGAGAATTACCACATTCTTGCAAACCGCCAGCACTCATTAAAGCGTCTAATCGTTCGTCTTTAGTCATTGCACCAGTTGGATGTAAGTCGAATAAACGAACTTGAGAAATTGCCTGAGCACCAACGAATTTATTATTTTGCGTAACATTAGGACAAACTTCTAAACAAACACCACACGTCATACATTTAGATAACTCATAAGCTGTTTGACGTTTTTTCTCAGGCATACGTGGTCCTGGTCCTAAATCATACGTACCATCAATAGGAATCCAAGCTTTCATACGTTTCAAGTTATCAAACATTCTAGTACGATCCACTTGTAAGTCACGAATAACAGGGAAAGTACTCATTGGTTCAAGACGTATAGGTTGTTCTAATTGATCAACAATTGCTGAGCATGATTGTCTAGCACGTCCATTGATGACCATTGAACAAGCACCACAAACTTCTTCTAAACAGTTCATATCCCATGTAACAGGTGTTGTTTTTTCACCTTTATTATTTACTGGATTACGTCTGATTTCCATTAAACATGCGATTACGTTCATATTTTCTTTATAAGGAATTTCAAACGTTTCTTCATACGGTTTAGAATCTTGATTATCTTGTCGTTTGATAATCAACTTGATTGATTTTTGTTTTGATTCTTTTTGCTCTTTTTCATTTGTATTATTATCGTTTTGGCGAAGTTCTTCGGGAGTGTCTTTCACTGATTGATTGTCAGCCATTATTTTTTACCTCCTTTAGACTTACTTGTATAGTCACGTTTACGTGGTGGAATTAAACTTACATCAACTGGTTCATAAGTGAATTTAGGCGCTTCTTCTCTACCTTGATATTCAGCTAATGTTGTTTTTAACCATTCATCATCATTACGGTCAGGGAATTCTGGTTTGTAATGTGCGCCACGAGATTCGTTACGATTGTAAGCCCCAATTGTAATTACACGTGCTAAAACTAACATGTTCCACAATTGACGAGTGAAGAATACAGCTTGGTTACTCCAAGTTTGTGTATCTTCCATATCAATATTTTCATAACGTTTCATTAATTCGACGATTTTTTTATCTGTTTCTAATAATTTATCGTTTTCACGAACAACTGTTACGTTCGCTGTCATAATTTCACCAAGTTCACGGTGAAGTTTATATGCATTTTCAGTTCCACGCATATTTAATAATTTATCAAAGCGTTCTTGCTCTTCATCGACACGTTTTTGATAAATGCTGTCATCTAATTCAGTATATGTTGTTTCTACATTCTCAACATATTTTATTGCATTAGGACCAGCTACAGTACCACCGTAGATTGCAGATAATAATGAGTTGGCACCTAAGCGGTTACCACCATGTTGAGAGAAATCACATTCCCCAGCAGCAAATAATCCTTTAATATTAGTCATTTGATCATAGTCTACGTATAAGCCACCCATTGAATAGTGAACGGCCGGGAAAATTTTCATTGGAACTTTACGTGGGTCATCTCCCGTAAATTTCTCATAAATTTCAATAATACCACCAAGTTTAACATCTAATTCATGTGGATCTTTATGAGATAAATCAAGGTAAACCATGTTTTCCCCGTTTATACCTAATTTCTGATTGATACAAACATCAAAGATTTCACGCGTTGCAATATCACGAGGTACTAAGTTACCATAATCAGGATATTTCTCTTCTAAGAAGTACCAAGGTTTACCGTCTTTGTATGTCCAAATACGACCACCTTCACCACGTGCTGATTCACTCATTAGGCGTAATTTGTCATCACCAGGAATAGCTGTTGGGTGAATTTGAATAAATTCACCATTTGCATATTTAGCACCTTGTTGGTATGCAATTGATGCCGCTGAACCTGTATTAATCATTGAGTTTGTTGTTTTACCGAAGATGATACCAGGTCCACCAGTTGCCATAATAACGGCATCTGAACCAAATGATTTAATTTCAGAAGTTGTCATATTTTGAGCTACGATGCCTCTAGCAGCATTGTCATCATCTTTGACAATTCCTAGGAATTCCCAACCTTCATACTTAGTTACTAATCCATCTACTTCAAATGAACGTACTTGTTCATCAAGCGCGTACAATAATTGTTGACCAGTAGTTGCACCTGCAAAAGCAGTTCTGTGATAAAGCGTACCACCGAAACGTCTAAAGTCTAATAGCCCTTCTTTTGTTCTACTAAACATAACGCCCATACGGTCCAATAAATGAATGATTGATGGAGCAGCTTCAGCCATAGCTTTAACAGGTGGTTGGTTTGCTAAGAAGTCCCCACCATAAACTGTATCATCAAAGTGAATCCAAGGAGAATCCCCTTCACCTTTGGTATTTACCGCACCATTAATACCACCTTGGGCACAAACAGAGTGCGAACGTTTAACAGGTACAATTGAGAATAAATCTACATGCGCACCTTGTTCTGCAGCTTTAATTGTTGACATCAGACCGGCAAGTCCTCCACCGACAACAATAATTTTTTTCTCTGCCATAGAAAAGTCACTCCCCTAAAATATATCGATATCTTAACGTAATTGCATAAGCTCATTTGATAAGTATTTGATATAAATACTTATCTAAAATTCAACGTATTATATATGATTACAAATTGTGTTTTATACAAATGCGAAAATTGCAGATACTCCAATGTATCCTAAAACTAAGAATACGATTAAAGAAATCCAAGTGAATACACGTTGTGATTGTTTAGATTGTAAGAATCCCCATGTTACAAAGAATGACCATAAACCATTTGAGAAATGGAAAATAACACATAATACACAAACGATATATACGATAACCCAAATTGGATTTTCAAGTGTTTTGTGCATCAATTCAAAATCAACTGCTTTACCAAAGAAGTATTTTTGAATTGTAGTTTGCCATAAATGCATGAAGATAAATACGAATGTCACAATACCTGAAAATCTTTGTAATGCAAACATCCAGTTTCTAAATAAAGAATAATGACCGATATTTTCTTTAGCTGTAAATGCAATGTGAATACCATACAAACCGTGATATAAAATTGGAATATAAATTAATAAAAATTCAACTGCTAATAAAAATGGAATTGATTCCATAAAGCCAGCCGCCTTATTAAAAGCCTCTGCCCCTTGTGTTGCTTGATGGTTCACAATTAAATGAACAACTAAAAATGCGCCAATTGGAATAATACCTAGTAACGAGTGAACACGTCTAAGGTAGAATTCATTTTTAGACTTTGCCAAAAGGAGTCCCCCCTGTAAAACTATTGATTTAAATAGTTTATTTATAAGAAAGTCTTTTCAATCAAGAAACATCATAATGATTTACTATTTTATTTAGTACTTGTCCATTGTTAAATTATTGTGACAATAATCAATAAATATCGGTTCTATTAAGAACTATGTAAACAAGTAGGACTTAAAAAAGTAAATAAATCATATTTGTTTTAATGAGGAATGCTAGTATTACATTAATCATTAATAAAAACACTTTAATGATAATGTTTCTCAATTAGAAAACGCTTCCATACTTTCTTAAAAAAATAAACTTTTTGTTAACTGTATTGTAACATTTTTTATATGTTTTTGGGCTATGAGAATAATTCTCATAGCCCTTTTTTTAATTAATCATTTGATAATGCTTGCTTCAAGTTTAGTGCAACCTTTTCAGGAAGTCCCGCTTTCTTCAAATCCGCTACACTCGCTTCCTTCATTTTCTTAATTGATCCAAATGTTCTTAACAAACTTGTCTTGCGTTTACTTCCAATTCCATCAACAGTGTCCAATACTGATTGTAATCCTGTTTTTTGACGTGTTTGACGATGGAATGTAATTGCGAAACGGTGTACTTCATCTTGAATTCGATGTAATAAATAGAATGCTTGACTATTCTTCTTCAATGGTACAACTTCTGCATTTGTTCCATAAAGTAACTCTGACGTTTGGTGTTTATCATTTTTTCTTAATCCAGCGACCGGAATATCCAGTCCTAGTTCATTCTCTAGAACATCTAATACACCTGACATATGTCCTTTCCCACCATCAACTATAATCAAATCAGGTAACGGTAATCCTTCATTTAGAACACGTGTGTATCTACGACGAACAACTTCTCTCATTGATTTGTAGTCATCAGGTCCATCAACTGTTTTAATTTTATATTTTCTATAACCTTTTTTATCTGCTTTTCCATCAACAAAGGTTACCATAGCAGACACAGGGTCTACACCTTGTATGTTTGAGTTATCAAATGCTTCAATACGAATAGGTGTTTGTATACCCATTCGTTCACCGAGCTCCTCTATTGCCTTTATTGTACGTGATTCATCTCTAGCAATTAGCTCGAATTTATTTTCAAGAGCGACTTCAGCATTATGGTTTGCTAAATCTACCATTTCTTTTTTTGCGCCACGAGCTGGCTGTACAATTTTAGTATCTACTACAGATTGAATCATATCTTTATCTAAATTTTTAGGAACATGTACTTCTTTAGGTAATATATGCTGATTTAAACTATAGAATTGACCTATAAATGTATAAAATTCTTCTTCTTCAGATTGCTGTTGTAAAGGAATCATTGTAGCATCTCTTTGTATCAAATTACCTTGACGAATAAAGAAGACTTGAATGCACATCCATCCTTTAGAAACACTATAACCAAACACATCTCGAATCGTATTATCAGATGACATAATTTTTTGTTTTTTAGTTAAATTATGAATATGTTGTATTAAATCACGATATTCTTTTGCACGTTCAAAATCTAATTTTTCACTAGCATCCATCATACGATCTTCTAAATTTTTAAGTATAGTTTTATCTTCACCATTTAAAAAATCACTTATTTCACGAGTCATTTGTGCATAAACTTGTTGATCAACATCATATACACATGGTCCCATACATTGTCCAATGTGATAATAAAGACATAATTTATCAGGCATTTTATCACATTTTCTAAAAGGATAAATACGGTCTAATAACTTTTTTGTCTCTTGAGCTGAATAAGCATTAGGGTATGGTCCAAAATATTTTCCAGTACCTTTTTTAACTGTACGCGTAACAATTAACTTTGGATGCTTTTCTTTAGTAATTTTTATAAATGGATAACTTTTATCATCTTTTAATAGAATATTGTAGCGAGGCTGATATTGTTTAATTAAATTTAATTCTAAAAGCAAGGATTCAGTTTCACTTGAAGTTACTATAAATTCAAAATTTCGAATTTCTCCTACCAACCGAGTAGTTTTTGCATCATGTGCACCTGTGAAGTATGAACGTAATCTATTTCTTAAGCGCTTGGCTTTGCCGACATAAATCACTAGATCATTACGATCTTTCATTAAGTAACAACCCGGTTCAAATGGAACTACACTTAATTTATTTTTAATTTTCTCTTTGTAGTCTGACAACATTTATCCTCCTTCCCATAAAATTAACTACACATAAAAAAGACGGAGCTATTACATTCTATGTAATGCCCCAGTCTCATATACGTTCAAATTATTCTTAAAGATGTTTATCTAATACTTCAGCTAAGTTTTCTTTAGGTTGGAAACCTACTACTTTATCAACTGGTTCACCGTCTTTAAATACGATTAAAGTTGGGATACTCATTACTTCAAATTTAGCTGCTGTTGATGGATTTTCATCAACATCTAATTTTAAAATATCAGCTTTTCCATCATAATCTCCAGCTAATTCTTCTAAAACTGGTGCGATCATTTTACAAGGTCCACACCAAGTTGCCCAGAAATCAACTAATTTAACGCCTGATTGAATATTTTCATCAAAGTTTGAATCCGTTACTTTTACGATTGCCATAAATGCCAATCCTCCTTAAATTTTGAATGATGAGCAAATTATAACAGACTTTAGTAGTACTTGCATTGGAGTTGCTCACTTATTAACTGTCTGTCAATAATTATCGAATCTCACTCATTTCCTTTTATTTTCACTGGCTTAATTGTACGTTATTTTCTAAAAAAATCAACAACACTGCTTACACTTTATTATGCCTTATTTAAGTTCAGCTACTGTCACACCAAAACCACCTTCACTTGGCATACCACCACGATATGATTTAACACTTTTATGTTTTTTCAAGTGATTCTGTACGGCTTTTTGGAGTGCACCAGTACCTTTACCATGAATAATATAAACTTGCTCATAATTACTCAAGACAGCTTGGTCAATATATTGATCTAATTCGCCAACCGCTTCCTCATAACGATAACCACGTAAATCTAATTCAGTATTAATTGTTTGACGATTTTGTCGAGTTACCATCTTAGTTGGTTTCTCTTTTTTCTTTTTAGTTTTTTCAAGGTCTTCAATAGGTAATTTCATTTTAATAATACCCATTTGAACAACTGCTTCTTCTTCATTTACAAGTTCTAATACTTCGCCCTTTTGACCATATGATAATACTTTGACCTCGTCACCTTCATGTATTTCATCATATTTTTGTTTTTGTACATCTTGTTTTATTGATCTCTCTTCATATTGATCATCTAATTGTTTCTTTTTATCAATAAGTTCGTGTTCTTTGACATCTGCACCTTTTTGATCACGTAATGTTCTTAACTCTTTTAAGATTGAATCCGCTTCTTTAGTAGCAGATTTAACACGTTGATTTGCTTTTTCTTTAGCTTCATCCATCAATCTTTTCTCATAATTTTTATACTGCTCGTATTGTTGCTCTAGATCGTCATGTGTTATTTTGGCTTCTTTTAAAAGTCTATCTAATTCTATTCGTTGTTCATCAACACGTTTTGAATTCTTTTCAAGAGATTCAATCATTGAATTAATTTCTTGTTCATCTGTCCCAATCATGGTCTTAGCTTTATTAATAATACCTAAGCTAAGTCCTAATTTGCGGGAGATATCAAATGCATTAGAACGACCAGGTACACCCATCAACAATTTATACGTGGGACTTAACGTATTAACATCAAATTCAACACTAGCGTTCATGACACCTTTACGATTATAGCTATATGCTTTCAATTCTGGATAATGTGTTGTAGCCATTACTAATGAACCTATTTCACGAACGTGATCTAAGATACTCATCGCCAATGCTGCACCTTCACTTGGATCAGTACCTGCACCTAATTCATCAAATAAAACTAAACTATTTTTATCTGTCTCTTGCAAAATTTCCACAATATTCTTCATATGCGAAGAAAAAGTGGATAGTGATTGTTCAATTGATTGCTCATCACCTATATCACAATAAACATTTTCAAAGACACTTAACTGACTACCATCTAATGTCGGAATTAGCAATCCTGATTGTGCCATAATAATAATTAATCCAAGTGTCTTTAATGTAACTGTTTTACCACCCGTATTTGGACCTGTAATTATGACAGTTTCAATATCATCAACAAATTCAATTGTATTAGCTACAACCGTATCTTTATTTAATAGTGGATGATATGCATTAGGTAAATAAACGGTTCTATCTTTGTAAAACGTAGGTTTCGTTCCTTTAATTGAGCGTGCATATCGTGCTTTAGCTGTTAAAAAGTCAATTTGTCCCATGACTGATTCAGCAATTAAGCAACCATCTGCTTCGGCAGCAACCATACCTGTTAATTCTGTTAGAATTCGCTCACGTTCTACTGCTTCATCATTTCGTAAACGACTGATTTGATTATTCATTTCTACAATCGATGATGGTTCTATATAAAGCGTTTGTCCAGAGGCAGATTGATCATGAACAATCCCTTTGAAATCTTGGCGATATTCAGCTTTAACCGGTATAACATTACGATCATTGCGTACCGTTATAATAGCATCAGATAATTTCTTCTGATTGGATTGGCTTTTAACGATACGGTCTAAATTTTGTCGTATGCGTTGGTTTGTACTTGAAATTTTACTTCGTATACCTTGCAATTCATAACTTGCGCTATCATATAAATCGTGTGTATCACATTTTTCATTTATCTCTTGGAAAAGATCCGATAAAATTGGTAATTGGTTCATTTTATCATTCAAAATTGGATACTTAACAACTTGTTCATCTTCTTCTAATAATTGATTATAAAATGTCTTAAATTGATTTTGAACTTGAATTAAACGTTTAACTAAATTTAGCTCTGTAACATTTAATACGCCACCTATATTTGCACGATGAATCAATGGTGAAATTTTGGCTAAACCACTTAAACTTGGCAAACGATATTTATTATAAATTTGTGAAATTTCATCTGTCTCATTCATTTGAAATTCTACTGTTTCAAAGTCAGTGGCTGGAGACATCTTAGACACTTTTTCACGCCCTAAGTCACTTATTGTTTCCGAAGCTACAAATGACTTGATTTTATCAAATTCTAAGACGTCTAATGTTTTTTGTCTCATACAATCCCTCTATTTCTTCAACTTTTTATTATTTCCAACAAAATCCTTAAATGCTTGACGAGACATTGTGTTAATTACTCGATCTTTATTTACAAACCCTTTTTGAGCAGTGGCTACACCATATTTCATAAAGTCTAAATGATCAATATGATGAGAATCTGTATTAATTGTTAATTTTACATTAGGATATTTTTTAACTGTTTCAGCATTTAAGTCTAATCGCTTAGGATTTGCGTTAATTTCCATTATTGTATTTGTTTCTTCTGCTAACTTCATTAATCGATCGATATTCGGTTTGTACCCTTCTCTTCGACCGATAATACG
Source organism: Staphylococcus sp. AtHG25 (assembly GCF_003217445.1). Taxonomy (NCBI): domain Bacteria; kingdom Bacillati; phylum Bacillota; class Bacilli; order Caryophanales; family Staphylococcaceae; genus Staphylococcus; species Staphylococcus sp. AtHG25. Next base: position 36,178 of record NZ_QJSN01000002.1, read on the forward strand.
TCCTGTTGGATGAGCGATGTGTCGTACATATGGATTTCGACATGCATTTTCCAAACGTTTCATAATCTCTTCTTCTGATTGATTAAAGCTTTGGTGAATCGCAGCTATAACATAGTCAAGTTGTGATAACACATCATCATCATAATCTAACGAGCCATCAGGAAGAATATCCATCTCTGTGCCTGAAAAGATATCTATTTCTGCATATTCTTCATTTAGCTTCTTAATTTCTTCATTTTGACGTAATAAACGTTCAACTTGTAACCCATTTGCGACTTTAAGGCTTTGTGAATGGTCAGTAATCACCATGAATTGATAGCCTTTTTTTATATTTGCTTCAATCATATCTCTAATAGAAAAAGCACCATCACTATATGTGGTATGCATATGAATATCTCCGTTAATATCATCCAAAGTAATAATTTCACTTAAATCTTTATCAAATTCGCTACCGTCTTCACGTAAAGCGGGTGCAATCCATTCACTACCGAAATGTTGATAAATCTCTTCCTCACTCTGTAACTGTAGTAAAGTGCCATCTTGCTGTTCAATTCCATATTCACTTATTTTTTCATTTTGTGCTTTAGCCATTTGTCTTATACGAATGTTATGATCTTTAGAACCTGTAAAATGTTGTAATGTGTGATAGAACGCAACTGGCTCAATAAGGCGAAAATCTACGCCAATAGTCTCATCATCGTACGTCAACTCTAATGAAACTTTCGTTTGGCCAACAGCAACATCTTTAACTTTATTAGGTATATTTAAAAGTTGTTGTTGTACTTCATCTGGATGCTCCGTACTAATAATATAATCCAAATCTTTACTCATTTCTTTATAACGACGGAAGCTTCCTGCTTCTGAGTATCTCTCAATACTATCAATTGTTTCTAAATAATCGATTATGATACGATTTAAACCTCGCATAGTGTCTATTGGATAGCTATCTTTTTTTGCTCCTAAAGCTTTAACTGCTTCAAGTATATTTTGTTCAGTTTTTTTAGCAAAACCACTTAGTTCGCTCACTTTTCCACTTTCACAAGCCAATTGTAAACTTTCTTTATCTGTAATATTAAGTTCTTTATATAATTTAGCTATTTTTTTACTACCTAATCCTTGAATCTTCATTAATGGAATCAAGCCTTCTGGAACAAGTTGTTGTAATTCTTTTAAATAACTTGATTCACCTGTTTTACGATATTCATCAATGACTTCCCCTACACCTTTACCAATACCTTTTAATTCAGTAACATCTTTAATATCATCAAGTGGTCGTTCATCAATTTCTAAGCTTTGAGCTGCTTTTCTATACGCAGATACTTTAAACGTATTTTCCGCATTTAATTCCATATATATAGCAATTTTTTCTAATAATTGAATTACATCTTTTTTTGTCATTCTAATCACTCCATAAAAAGAAGACCAGGACATTTAACAAAGAAGCCTTGTCCTGACCTTATATCAGTTTTGTTTTATAAATTTAAAATATAAGACGAGAAAAATGGTGTATGAAACAAGATAAGTTTGCCTATGTACGCATGTTGTAAATTGTGTTGTAACCACTCAATTGGATACAATGCTAGCACATAGATTGATAACTGTATTGCAACAACTGCCATCACTACACTTATTAAACTACCAAATAGTCTACTGATTTGGTTAATCATTCTATACGTCACTATATTATCAAAAGTAATTATTATAAGATATAAAATCAACTTACAAAGTGAGGCAATTAGTAAAAATGCAATAATTGTATCAAAGCGTTGCTGCAAATCATTAAAATGAAATGTATACTTCATATCATATGCAATTGTCTTTGGAAAAGGTATAAATACAATTAACTGCGAACTAATTCGATGATAAAATTGATGTGCTATAACTAATGAGACCATCGTTGAAAATAAATGTAAACTATTCAACCATACAGCTCTTCTATACCCTATAACAAGACCATACACAATAATAATAGCTATCGTAATATCAATAATCATCTATTCTTCTCGTTGTTTTAATTGTTGAATTTCTTGTAATAGTTTGCGGTTTTCTTCTTCTAATTTGACCTTTTCATGCATAATATTAACCGCTGTTAGGATTGATTTTCTTGTAGTATCTAATCCTGTTGATTTACGTCCCATTTCTTTTAACTTTTCATCAACTAAATGTGCTACGTAACGAATATGCTCGGGGCTGTCTTCACCAATGATAGTATAATTCTGATCGTTAATCGTGACATTGATTCGATTTCTAAATTCTCCCATAGCAATAACTCCTGACATTATTTATTCTTTAAGCCTATCAATGGTTACATGTAAATAACCACCTCATCTTGTACTTCAATTTAGTATGCACTTTACGCAATTTATGTAGTAGAATATCACAACTTATTATACATTAGGATATGTTGTTTGGTAAGTAGCTAACGCGTAATCATTTTAATTAATTAATGTAAATTTGAACTATATAACTATTCTGATGAACATCCTCAATATGTTATGCTTAACTATGTTTTATTATATTTTGAAAAGTGAGGATTAACTAGCCTATGGCAAACGTCGTTCATAAATTATCAGAATCTGAAATCCAACATCTCTTACAACAAATTACATTTGAAACATCTCAATTACCTCCAGGAATGAAAGCAAGAACTAAATACAAACAATCTGTGATAAATATTTATAATTCAGGCAAAGTTATGTTTCAAGGAAAAAATGCGGAAGCTGTTGCCCAACAATTACTTCCAGATCATAACACTACTTCCAAGAATTCATCATCTTCTAACCAATCTTCAGGTGAAACATTAGCTTATAATCATTATAATTGTATAGGAAGTGATGAAGCAGGAAGTGGTGACTACTTCGGCCCTCTAACTGTTTGTGCTGCTTATGTTTCTAGGGAGAATGTTAAAATTTTAAAAACACTTGGTGTGGATGATTCAAAAAAATTAAATGATCAAAAAATAATCGAACTTGCTGAACAATTGATTACATTTATTCCTCATTCACTTTTAACGCTCGATAATCCAAAATATAACGATAGACAGGCTATTGGTTGGTCCCAAGTTAAAATGAAAGCTGTACTACATAATGAAGCTATCAAAAATGTCACCCAAAAAATTAATTGCAATGAGTTAAATTATATCGTTATTGATCAATTTGCAGTACGTGGTGTTTATCAACGCTATGCTTTAAGTTCACTACCTTACCCAGAAAAAACTAAATTTGAAACGAAAGGTGAATCTAAATCATTAGCAATCGCAGCTGCTAGTATTATTTCAAGATACGCCTTTGTTAAACATATGGATCATATATCACATAAAATGAAACAAGATATCCCTAAAGGTGCTAGCAATAAAGTAGATTTGATAGCTGCTCAAATTATTGATAAACATGGAATAGAAACGTTAGATATGATCTCAAAAAAACATTTTAAAAATCGAGAAAAAGCCCAAAATTTAGTGACTAAAAAATATAAATAAATTTATAAAGAGACGAATTCCATTAATACAGAATTCGTCTCTTTTACTTCATTATCTAATTGTAGCACCTTGAGCTTGTAATGCTTCCAAAATCTTATCATGAATTTTAGATACGCGTTCATCAGTTAAAGTGTCTTCTGTGTCTAAATAATTTAATCGGATTGCTACTGATTTTTTGCCTTTTTCTAAATGTTCACCTTCATAAACATCAAATACTAATGTACTTTGTAAGATGTCTTCACCATTATTATGAATAATTTGTTTCAATTCAGAAGAAGGTACATCATGATTAACTTCTAATGCAATATCTCTTGTCACACCAGGGAATTTAGGAATCTGTTCATAATTAATATATCCAACCGCTACTTGCATCATTGCATCATAATTTAATTCAAACACATACGTGCGTTTTAAATCATTATCTGCTGCAACTTGTGGGTGTAATTCACCAATGAAACCAATGTCTTGTCCTTCTAAAGATACAATCGCTGTACGTCCTGGATGTAAACCTTCAATTTTTCCAGCTTTATAACTAAATTCTAAATTTAATTTTTCCGCAACTCGGTCTACAACACCTTTAGCGATAAAGAAGTCAATTTCTTCCTTTTTACCTTGCCAAGCATTAACAACATACTCTCCAGTTAAAATACCACTTAAATATTCAACTTCATCTGGAAGTTCGCCTTCACCATTGCCAAAGAATACACGACCAACTTCATATAATCTAACATCTTTATTTTTACGAGCTACATTATATGCAGTTGCTTCAATTAAATGTGGTAATAAGCTCTGACGTAAAGTAGCATGTGCTTCACTCATAGGCATTAATAAACTGATTGTTGAACGTTCTTGAAGTGCGAAGTCCTTAGCATGATCTTTAGAAACTAATGAATATGTGATTGCTTGGTTCAATCCAGCACCTTCAAGCGTTTCCTTAACGGTACGTGTTTTATGTTGACGATCCGTTAATTCTCCACTTGTTACTTCGCCAAATACTGGTAATGATGAAGGGATTTCATCGTAACCATAAATACGTGCGACTTCTTCAATTAAGTCTTCTTTAATAGTAATATCTTTACGACGTGAAGGCACATTGACCGTTAATGTTTCGCCTTTTAATGTTGTTTCGAAACCTAATTGTTTAAAGATAGCTTGAATTTCGTCATTAGACAAATTAAAACCAATTGTTTTATTTACCTTTTCAGCTGTAATATCGATTGGTGTCACAAATGATCTTAAATCTCCTGAAGACACTCTATCTTGTAGTACTTCACCAGAAGCTAACTCTTGTAATAAGTAACATGCTCTGTCAACCGCTTCGTCAACAAATTCTGTTGCGATACCTTTTTCAAAACGACTAGAGGCTTCACTACGTAAGTTTAAACGACGTGAAGTGTGACGAATTGATACTGGGTCGAATATTGCACCTTCTATTACTACGTTAGTAGTTTGTTCAGTTACTTCTGAAAAGTCGCCACCCATTACGCCAGCTAATGCAATAGGTTCTTTACCATTAGAAATAACGATATCAGTATCTACTAGCTTGCGCTCATTATTGTCTAATGTAGTCATTGTCTCTTCATCTTTCGCTTGTCGTACAACAATGTCTTTAGAGCCGATATGATCTTGATCAAACATGTGTAACGGTTGACCATATTCTAATAAAACATAGTTTGAAATATCTACAACATTATTAATTGGTCGTATACCTGCTTTTATTAAACGTGCTTGCATCCAAATTGGAGATGGTTCTATACTTACGTTTTTAACAACACGCGCACTATAATAAGGGACTTTTTCAGGATTATTGATTGTTACTGATAATTCATTTGTTGCAGATTCTGAAATTTCATTACTTTTAGTAGTTGGTTTCGTCATTTCAGTTTGATACAACGCAGCTACTTCATAAGCTGTACCTACCATACTTAATGCATCGGCACGGTTAGGTGTTAAATCAAATTCCATCACTTGATCATTTAAATATAGTGCTGTTAATGCATCCGTTCCTGGCTCAACTTCTGTCGGAAAGACAAAAATACCATTTTCATATGCTTTAGGTACCACATTACTTGAAATACCAATTTCTTGTAATGAACAAATCATACCTTCTGAACGCTCACCACGTAATTTAGCACGTTTAATTTTAATGCCTCCTGGTAAGCGACCACCAACTTTCGCAACAATGACGTGTTGACCAGCATCTACATTGGGTGCACCGCAAACGATTTGAACAGGTTCTTCCTCACCAATGTCTACTTGGCAAATATTTAATTTATCTGCATCAGGATGCTTTTCTTTTGATTGAATATAGCCGACCACTAGATTTTTAACATCTTTTGTATAATCTATCATGTCATCTACTTCAATACCTGTACGGGTAATACGTTCTGCTAAATCTTCAACCTTAACCCCTGCATCTACGTAATCTTTTAACCATTCATTAGAAATCAACATTATGCTTCACCTCTATCTTCAACAGCTTTAAATTGTTCAAGGAATCGAACATCATTTGTATAGAAATGACGAATATCTTCAATACCATATTTCAACATCGCGATACGGTCAGGACCCATACCAAATGCGAAACCAGAATACTCATTTGAATCGAATCCAGCCATTTCAAGTACATTCGGGTGTACCATACCCGCACCTAAAATTTCAATCCATCCTGTATGTTTACATACGTTACAACCTTTACCTTTACATTTGAAACATGATACGTCCACTTCTACAGAAGGTTCAGTGAACGGGAAGTAACTAGGACGTAATCGAATTTCACGGTCTGCACCGAATAATTTTTTCGCCACTAATTCTAATGTTCCTTTTAAATCACTCATTTTAATGTTTTTATCAACAACTAGTCCTTCAATTTGTGTGAACTGGTGACTATGTGTCGCATCATCTGAATCACGGCGATAAACTTTACCAGGACAAATAATTTTAACTGGTCCTTGTCCATTGCGTTTTTCCATTGTGCGTGCTTGTACTGGAGATGTGTGTGTACGCATTAAGATTTCATCAGTAATATAAAAACTATCTTGCATATCACGTGCCGGATGAGATTTAGGTAAATTTAAAGCTTCAAAATTATAATAATCTTGTTCTACTTCATAGCCATCAACAATTTCGTAACCTAGACCTAAGAATAAATCTTCAATTTCTTCAACTGTTCGTGTTAAAGGATGTTTAGAACCTATACTAATTTGTCGACTTGGCAATGTTACATCGATTGTTTCTTCTGCTAATTGTTGATTTAATTTTTCGTTTTTTAACAATTCTTGCTTCTCATCTAATTCTTTTTGAATTGTTTGACGTAGTTCATTTACTTTTTGACCATATGCTGGCTTTTCTTCATTAGGTAAATCTTTCATATTTTTCATTAATCCACTTACTGAGCCTTTTTTACCTAAGTATTTAACTTTAACATCTTGTAATTCGCGTTCATTTTGAGCTTCATTAATATCAACAAGTGCTTGTTGTTTTAATTCTGCCATTGAATCGTTTTGAGTCATTGACTTACACCTCTCACATTATATTCACTATTTATTGTTAACATTTTTTCATAAAAAAAGACTTCCATCCCAAAACTGGGACGAAAGTCTTTCCGTGGTACCACCCAAATTTATGCATATGCATACACTTGTAATCGTTGGTAACGAAGACGTACTCCGACTTAAATTTCTTTAAGTAACCAAAAAGATGAAAGAAACTAATACATGTTGGAGTAAATTGCAGTCACGTTTACTCTCCCTGTACAACACTTTATATCAGTTAAGGTCTTTTTATCGGTTATATTTTTAATTTTTATAACTTAAGTTATTAATTTACATTGATTATTGTGTACATCTAAGTATAGCCGATTTTATTTCTCAGGGTCAACCTTTCAAATGATAAAGTAAAATACTTCCAGCAATAGCTACATTTAAGCTTTCCGCCTTGCCGTAAATTGGTATTGTTAAATTTTGTGATGTTTCATTTAATAATGCTTTGTTCACACCTTCACCTTCATTACCTAGTAATAAGGCAAATATATCTTGAGATGCTACCTCCTTATATGGTTGCGCATTCTCAAGCGCAGTACCATAAACTGGTCCATTAAAATCAGCGATAAATGTTTTCAAATCTGCGGTAATAACCGGAATATGAAATACACTACCTTGACTTGCTCGTAAAACCTTGTCTTGATATGGATCGGCTGTACCTTTTTCCATTACAATCAAATCTATTCCCGCTGCATCAGAAGTACGAATTAATGTGCCTAGATTACCCGGATCTTGAATGCGATCGATTAATAATACTTGTTTTGCTTGCGTAACATCATATTTAGGCTTTTCAATTACAGCAAAAAAACCTTGAGGTGTTATCGTACCTGATAATGATTCTGCAACTTTCATATTAATTTCAAATGTCTCTTCAGCATAATCCTTAAGCGCTTCATCTGTTCTATTTGGTTCAATTACAAATAGTTGCTTAATGACAATGTCGCTTTGGTAAGCTTCTTCGATTAAATGAATACCTTCAATCAATGCTTGTCCAGTTTTATCACGATCTCGCTTTTTCTTTAATTTATTTGCATTTTTTATCTTACTGTTTTGTGCTGACGTAATTTGTTCCATATAGTTCTCCATTTTATAGTAGCTATTATTGATGGTGTTTACTAATTTATATTAACATAACTAAATCGATCATAATGGAAACTTAAACATTATATGTATAACCATTTTTATCGCCGATTATTATAAAATTTGATTATTGATAAAAAAAGAAGCATCGAACAAAATTAAATTGTCCATGCTTCACTAAAATCATTAAGTCGATTATTTAGAAACGACTTCTTCACCGTTGTAAGAACCACAGTTTTTACATACGCGGTGAGATAATTTGTATTCTCCACAACTTGGGCATTCAGTCATACCAGGTACTGAAATTTTGAAGTGAGTACGACGTTTGTTTTTTCTAGTTTTAGACGTTCTTCTTTTTGGTACTGCCATGATATATCCTCCTTAATATTAAACACATATCTTAAGTGTTAGGTCATTAAATCATTATACAATAATTTAAAACAACCTGCTATTACTCTTTATCGTATAATTGTTGTAATTTTTGAAGCCTAGGGTCAACTTGTTGCGTTTGGGAATCATCATTGTCTTTTTCTTTTTCAAGTTCGATCATTTGATCTTCGTCAATAACTTCCCAACCATTACCTTCTGTAAGCATCTGATCGCTATTCTCAGAGAAAGCTCTCATCGGTTTCTCAATGATTACCAATTCTTCAGCAATGTCTCGAATATTAATCATACCATCAGTAGCTAGATGATAGTGTTCATCCTCTTCTACTTCTTCATCGGTATAACTATCATAACCTTCCAAATCAAATATTTCAGATGTTCTTACATCTAAAGGAACTTCTACAGGTACAAGCGTACGTGCACAAGGCATTGTATATGTTCCAGTTAAATGAATATCTGCAATAACTTCATTGGCTTTAACGGTTAATTCACCTTCAACATTGATTTCTGATAAATCAATCAAGCCTAAAGGTTCTATTAAATGCTCAAAATTTGCCGTTTGATTGAATTCAAATGGCTTACCTTGATATTTTCTTAATTGCGTTATTGACCATTTCATACGGCTTCACCTCTAACAAACACAAAATTTATTTTAACTTTACAAGTATAAGTTGTCAAGATTTTTTCTTAACATACTTTCATCTGTTACAATACTAATAATGAATATCGAAAGGATGAATTGCAAATGAAAAGTGTTGGACTAATCACAGAATATAATCCATTTCATAATGGCCACTTATATCACGCTCAACAATCTAAGTTACAGTCCGACGCGGAGATAAGTATTGCAATTATGAGTGGCAATTTCGTCATGCGTGGCGAGCCAGCAATTTATAATAAATTCTTGAGAACAAAGATGGCTTTGTCAGGCGTTGATTTAGTTGTTGAACTTCCAGCGATTGCTAGTCTGTCATCGAGTGATTATTTTGCAACTTTTGCAATTAAAGTAGCTCACTATTTAGATATTGATACTATTGCATTTGGCAGTGAAATCAATGACATTTCACGTCTTGAAAACGTAGCATCTAATATTAACTCGCTTGAACAATCGTCATATTTTCAAGACTTAATTAAACAAGGGAACAGTTACGCCAAAATTGTACATGACCTAATTGATGATCAACAAGTGTTACGCTCTCCTAACAATATATTAGGTGTAGCATACATAAAAGCCATTAGCAATATAGCTCCAACTATACAAAGAATCGCTATTCAACGTCAATCTACCGCACATCACGATCAAGAGATTAAACATGACAGTTTCGCAAGTGGCTCAGCTATTAGACACGCTTTATTAAATAAAGAAAACACCTGGAAAGATGTCGTACCAACAGATATAAAGCATTTATATGAAACGCCACACCTTTTGAAGAAGCAAACGTTTAATTTTATTAAATATAATATTTTAAGTCGTTCCTCTGAAGAATTATCACACATTTATACCATGTCTGAGGGCTTTGAACATCGTCTCAAATCAAACATTCAAAATGCGCAAGATTTCGACACGTTTATGTCTTTAATTAAAACTAAACGTTTCACACACACGCATATACAGCGCGTTCTGATGCAAATATTACTAAACATTAACAAAAGTGATTTTGATGATGAAATTCGGGGAGTGCGAATTCTAGGCATGAATCAAAGAGGGCAACAGTATTTAAAGTACTTAAAAAAACAATTCCCTAATCGCTTTTTTGTTACAAATATTAACAAGGAAACTGCCTCTTTATTTAAAAATGAAATTAAAACAACTCATATTTATAATTTAATATCTGGTCAAAGGGCTAATGATTTTAATACACCTGTAATAATTAATAAAAAGAACTAGGACTGAGAAATGCTTAATTTAAAGCTCTTTCTCAGTCCTAGTCGGCTAATGCGGAATAAATGTAGACCTATACAAATTAAATCTGCCTCGTACAGTTTTGAGTGGAATTATTTTAACCTCATCTATTACTTTTTAAATTTTTCTTTTAATGCTTTCTCAACATTTGGAGGTACAAAATCTGATATATCAGCTTTATATTGCGCCACTTCTTTTACGACGCTCGAACTAATAAAAGAATAGTTTGTACTAGTCATCATATACATCGTTTCTACATTACTATTTAGTTTTTTATTCATTGATGTTAGTCTCAATTCATACTCAAAATCACTGACTGCTCTCAAGCCTCTAATGATTGTTTGAGCACCAATTTTGTCACAAAAATCTACTAACAAACCGTTATAATTATGTACTTCAACATTTGATAAATGTTTTACAGATTCTTCAATTAATGCCATTCGCTCGTCAATATTAAACGTCCCAGTTTTATTACTATTCTTTAACACACAAATATGTAATTCATCAAAGCGCCCTGCACTTCTCTCGATAATATCGATGTGTCCATATGTAATAGGATCAAAACTACCAGGAATGACCGCCTTCGTTTTAGCCATTTTGTTCTCCTTTTTCTAGTAACAAAGTATCAGTAAGACCATAGTGATATTGTTTAATCACTTTAAATCCATTTGTGTTGATTTGCTCATGATTGCTAAACTCACAAATGATGATACCATTTTCTTTCAATAAATTAAACTCTGCAATTTGCTCTAAAACTTTATCAATCAAACCTTTATTATATGGAGGGTCAAGAAAAATATAGTCAAATTGAATCTCTCTCTTATTTAAAGCTTTCAATGCACGATCAGCATTATTTTTATAAACTTCAGATTGATCACGTAGGTCTAATTGATTTAAATTAGCTTGTATCACTTTAACAGCTTTAAAATTTTGATCTACAAATATGACTTTTTCCATACCACGAGATAATGCTTCAATACCTAATGCGCCACTTCCAGCGAATAAGTCTAAACCTAAACCATGTACTTCTTGTAAGCTATTAAATATACCTTCTTTCACTTTATCCATAGTTGGACGTGTATTACGACCTTCTAAACTTTCTAAGGCTTTACTTTTATGTTTTCCAGCAATAACTCTCATCTTGACTTACACTTCCATTTCTCTAGGTTATTTATTATAATTTGTTGTAAAAAGGAGAAGGATTATATTATGAAACAGTCATTTATCGTATTGGGAGAAGGATTAACAGACCTATTTGAATTTAATACCTTAATAGAATACAACCATCTCCGGATAAATAAAATTGTATACTTTCATACACCACAATCTTCAAAACAACTTTCATCAGTTGCAATGATTATGAATCCAACTTCAGGTAATCATTTCCAAGCTATGTACATCATGCTTGATGCGCTTAAATATCCATATCCTGACAGTAATAAAAAATTTGAACTCATTAATAATCAAGCAAATCAATATAATGTACCTATATTCGGTATAGATGTACAACCACCAGAAGCGTTCCACACGTTAGACCAATACTTTAAGTATTTGATAAGTGTATTACGACTACAAAATTGGATTCCACCCATGCAATAAAATTATAGAATTTCATGTTTTTCTTTTTCATAAGTTTTTTTCAAATATTTATAAGGTGATCCGTCTATATCCACAACGTATTTTAGTTTCATTAATTTATGGACAATTGCATTTGCGTCATTTTCATTAACATACAATACAACATATTTACGTTGCTTATTCGTATAAATAATATGTCCATACTTTCTAATTTGACGCTCATGCTTAATATGTTTTAAATAAACGATTAAACTCACTCTTGGAATTAATTCCATACTATACACACTCCATTTATTATGCATAATAACTATACCACGACTATTTATATTATAAAATCCTTTAATCCCATGAACTGTATCCCTGTGCATCAAATAGCTATTTACTTTTTCGTTGGTGTGAAGTTTGGTACGCTTAATTCAATAATAACAAGGAGGCAATATAAATGACGATCAAAAAACGATGGGTTCTTAATTTGAGCTTAGCGAGCGTTAGTTTTTTGGGTAGCTTATTTTTTATAAATAAAGGTAATAAGGTATATAAAACTAAAGAAATCCCTAAATTCTTTAATGGTAAGGCACCATACATTTTTGCACATAGAGGCGGCATGGCAGTCAGACCTGAGCAAACACAATTGGCATTCGATAATGCCGTCGCTTACAACTTAGATGGTTTTGAAACTGATGTTCGACTTACTAAAGATGAAAAACTAATTGTCTTTCACGATGCTACTGTAGATCGTACTACAAATGGTTCGGGCAAGGTTAGTGATCATAGAATTTCAGAATTAAAGCGTTTAGATGCTGGTTATCACTTTAAAGATATTAATTGCCAATTTCCATATCGTGGTCATGATGAAGCAAAAATATTAACTTTTGATGAGCTTTTAAAAATGTATCCTAATATGTATATTAATGTTGATTTAAAAGATGCACCAGATAGTTATGAAGGAACAGTTGCGCCAACAAAAATGTATGAAGATATTATTAATAATCAGGCACAAAATCGCGTACTTGTAACTAGCTTTTACAAAGAACAAAATGATCGCTTTAGAGAAATAAGTAAAGGACAAGTTGCTATTGGAGCAAGTCAAAAAGAAGTTGCAGAAGGATTTATCAAATTTAATTTAGGATTAGGAAATAAGTATCAACCCGTTGCTGATACATTTCAAATGCCTACCCAATTTAAAGGTATTCCATTGACTTCTAAACGTTTTATTCAATGGTTAAACTTATTAAATATAGTGCCTGGATTTTACGGAATTAATAGCACTGACCTAATGACCGATTTATATCATAAAGGTGTTCATACATTAGTAACAGATCGCCCAGATTTAGGTAAACAATTCAAATTAAGTCTAAACATTGTGAAATAAACGCGTTATAAAGTAAAAGGAGAAAGAAATCAAATGCAATATGATTTCTTTCTCCTTATTTTATGACAAACTACAATTACAAGTACCACCTGTCGCACATCCATCATGACCTGTTTTAAAGAATGGATTTCCCGCTTCAATTTTGACATTTTCCGAAACTGAAAATGCTATTTTACTTACTACTTCATCAATTAAATTTTGTAGAGCTACCTCTTTAGATTTGTAATCCATGACGACTGGTAACATTTCATAAGCTCTTTTACGTCTTCTTGTTTCTAACATAACCTTTTGATAATCAGGATGATATTTCCCAAAACGCATAACTTCATCATAAGCAACTTTAGATTTCAAAAAAGCCTGATACATAAGATGTGCTTCATCATCATTGTTTAGCATCTCTTGTGCTGCGCGAAAATCATGATAAAGTTCAGATTGAACAATCATATCCGATAGTCCTTCTATATCATCAAGAATTGACATTGTTTCTTCTGTATACAATGTATGGTTCCCCTTCCATTAATAGATTATTTTTCTAGAAAAATAAGTGAATAATAATCTTTCATAACTTCTCCACCCATTTCCTCATATTTAGTATTCAACATTCTAGAACGGTGCATATCAGAATTCATCCAACTGTGAATTAGTGTCGGTACATCATCAAAATCATATCCGACATTTTGGCTTGTAGAAATGAATGAAATGTTTTCGTTGCTTAATTGGCTTTTCAAAGCATCCTCAGTAAATTCAACATCATTAGAACCTGTTGCCTCATATAAGTTTACTGATGCAATGTGAGCTATATCTGAATTGACTTTTAGTGGTTTAATATTTTTTAACTTTCTCATCTCATTCGTTATTTCATATAGCGTCATTAATTGATTAGGATTTTGTTCATAAGGAAGATTATCTTTCTTAGCTTTATCAAAATCTTCTTCATTATAGTCGTCATCAGATTCATTAGCTAAAGGATATGGCTTAAGAAATGCTAATGCCTCTTTATCAAGAAAGCGAATCCCCATAATTTGATTCGATTGCTGATCCACATAAACCTGTGCATAAACATTTCCATATTTAATTAATGTTTGTGTTTTTATATCTTCATCAGATAATTCGAAATTATAACTTTGACCATTCACTTTAATTGAAGGATCTGGGTTAATACTTGTATTTTCAAAAATATGTGATGCACTCTCATTAATTTTTAAAGGGGCAACATTAGCTTTACTTCCCGTTACATAAACTGATTTTATTTTATTCTCTTTAGTTGAAACAATGTAATATTGTTCATCTTTTTTAAATACGTAATTCATATAGTGCCCTTTAAATGGATATGTACGACTTGCTTGACCAAATTTATCAGTTAAATCATCTATATCTTTACTAATCCAAGTACCTACACCCTCTTTTGGTGATGGATTTTCACTGGTGTTATGTGTCTTAGGCGCTTGTTCTGAATGATTAGTTGAAACAGTTTTATTTGGATTTTCTAATACATCAAATTTAAGTCTAGGTGAGTAAAATAAATATATAAGAAATAATATTAAAAATATTACACCTAAAACTTTAATTATTAATTTTGCCATCTTTCACCCACCTGTTTTGAATTATATCTATTGTACAAAATAACTATTTTACTAATCAAGACATCCTACTTAGCAAGACTACTTTTACCAAGTCATCCTTTTACAAATAAATTGATATTGATGTTACAAAAAAGACTAAGACAATAATGTCTTAGTCTAAATCAATTTGTATTTAAGTTGTTACACTAAATTCGATTATAATCCTAATGTTGCTTTAATTAGTGAAGTCGTTTCTCCACCTGGGTAAAATACATATAAAAGTAAGTAAACTGCTACACCAGTGATAGCTGTAAAGAACCATATAACTGATGCAATTGGACCTGCTTTTCTATGCCATTTAAATTTATCTTTATATGCTGTAATAATTTGAATTAGCCCTAGAACGCCACCAATTGTAGCTAAATTAATGTGGAAAATCAAGAAAATTTTATAATACGTTCTAACTGAGTCTGGTCCCCCGAAATCTGTATTACCTATAAATATAGTTCTTGATGCATAGATAATAAAGAAAGTTAATGCAAAGATTGCTGCCCATAACATTGTTTTCTTGTGCTTATCTATATCTCTATGCCAGATTTGCCACCATCCAATGGCAACAAAGATAGCACTAATCACAATACAACTTGTACTAATCGTCGGTAGAATTGGTAAATTCATATATTTCATCCTTATTTAATTTGTGTATTTTAAATCATTTTTATCAATGAGATAACAACAACTAAAACGAAAAATACTACTAAATAATTTAGGGAGTAAATAAACATTTTTGTTGCCCATTTAGTTTGATCTGTCTCTTTCTTAAAAGAAGTTAAACCAACATAAAGCCAACCTAAATTAAGCAATGTCGCTAATACTACAAATGTTGTCCCTAGACTTGATAAAAGAAATGGTAGTGGAAGTAAAAAGACTAACCATATAAACATACTTATTCTAGTACGTTTAAATCCTTTAACAGATGGTAACATAGGTATATTTGCTAATGAATATTCATCACTTCGTTTAATTGCTAGAGCATAGAAATGAATTGGTTGCCAACAAAAAACAACTAAAAATAATGCAATTGCAATAAGACTTATATTTCCATCAATAGCAACCCAACCAATTAATGGTGGTACTGCACCAGGAAAACTCCCTACTACTGTGTTCCAAGTTGTATGTCTTTTAGACCAAATTGAATAATAAGACACATAACCCACAATGCCGATGAGTCCTAGTACACCTGATGGTACATTTAATAAGAATAAACAAGCTTCTCCTACTAACATCATACCAAAACTTAAAATTAATAAATTTTTATCTGAAATTCTATCATTAACTGTCGGTCTATTTTGCTTACTTGGCATTATTCTGTCAATATCTTGATCATAATAATTATTTAATGCACAAGCGCCACCCATAATTAATGTTGATCCAATCAACATTAATAGAATTTGAGGTATTGACGATAGGAAGGAATGATTGCTCATCACAACAGCTAACCAAGCACTTGCAAATGCAGGAATTAAGTTACCTTGAACTAGACCCATCTTAATAATTTGTTGTAACTCTTTAAACGATACACGGTTCGATGGTTGTGTCAAAGTTTGCTCTTTGCTCATGATCCCCCTCCTTAAAATTTTCATATAATACTATGATATAGCAATTACTAAAAATTGACTAGTTTATATCAAATTTAATTGTGACACTTTAACGACATTCTACTTAACTAATTTTTTGTTAGTTCTTATTGTTGTATAATTATTTTAATAATAAAATTGTAATAAAAATAGACATTAATTAAGAGCATTCAGTACTAATTTATCTACACTGTCAAAATACTCTTGATTAATGATGGGGTGTATAACATTGTTTAACAAACGAAACCTTAAGTGGTTATCTGTATTAGCAACTATCATAATGGCATTTGTACAACTTGGTGGTGCATTAGTTACTAAGACTGGCTCGGAAGATGGATGTGGATCTTCTTGGCCTTTATGTCACGGTGCATTACTTCCTCAAAATTTACCTATCGATACAATTATCGAATTAAGTCATCGTGCCGTTTCTGGTTTATCATTAATCGTTGTACTGTGGTTAGCTATTACAGCATGGAAACATATTGGCTATATTAGAGAGGTAAAGCCATTAGCAATAATTAGTATTGCATTTTTACTAGTTCAAGCATTGATTGGTGCAGCAGCTGTCATTTGGCAACAAAATTCATACGTATTAGCACTGCACTTTGGCATATCTTTAATCAGTTTCTCTTCAGTGTTTGTTTTAATGCTTATCATTTTTGAAGTCGATAAAAAATATGAAGCTGATGAACTATATATCAGAAAGCCATTAAGAAGATTAACATGGATGATGACAGGTATTGTGTATTTAACAATATATACTGGTGCTTTAGTTAGACATGCAAAAGCAAGTTTAGCATATGGTGGCTGGCCTTTACCTTTCCATGACATCATTCCACATACAGAGCAAGATTGGGTACAATTTGCGCATCGTGGTATGGCATTTATAACGTTCTTCTGGATAATGATAACGTTTATTCATGCAGTTAAAAATTACTCTGAGAATAGAACAATTCGATATGGGTATACGACTGCATTTATTCTTATCATCTTACAAGTAATTACTGGTGCACTATCTGTAATGACTAACGTAAATTTATTCATTGCACTTTTACACGCTTTATTTATCACAATATTATTCGGTATGATAGCTTACTTTATTATGTTAATGCTACGTACCATTAGAAGTGAAAAAATTAAATAACCTATTAATATAAAAGGAGATGTGAATGGTTCATTCACATCTCCTTTTTATTTTAAAATTTTATTAACGATGACGTTTATAAATATTTATTACTCTATAGACTCAATCTATTCAAACTTCAATATGATATTTATTAATTAGCTCATTTTTAAAATATATTTTGATTTTAATCTGCTTTTTCAATTTCAATAAGTAAATCACCTGTTGCAATCGCATCGCCGTTTACAACCGTTACTTGTTTTATAGTTCCATTGAATGGTGCTTGAATCGTTGTCTCCATCTTCATCGCTTCTGTAATTAATAAAGGTTGGTTTACTTTTACTTCTTCACCAACTGTAACTTTAACTTCAGTTACCGAACCAGGCATTTGAGCACCAATATGACTAGGATTTGATTTGTCAGCTTTAGGTTTCAAGTTCGTATTTGTTTTAATATTTTCATCTTTTATAGAAATACGACGTGCTTGACCATTCATAACATAATAAATTGTTCGATAACCATTTTCATCCGGCTCACTAATTGTTTCAAGTTTAATAATTAATCGTTTACCAGTATCAATCTCTATTTCGACTGTTTCACCATTACGCATACCGAAGAAGAACGTTGGCGTATCTAATAATGATAAGTCACCATATTGTTGTTTTGTTTGCATAAACTGATCAAATACTTTTGGATATAATACATAACTGATTACATCTTGTTCAGTCACTTCACCATAATCTTTTGCTTCAAGTTCTTGTCTAATTTCATCAAAATTCACAGGATCTAAATACTCACCTGGACGTTCTGTTAGTGGTTGTTGACCTTTGAGGATGACATCTTGCAATTCCTTATTAAAGCCATTGACTGGCTGACCTATATCACCTTTAAAATAAGATACAACCGATTCAGGGAAGTCTAACTTATGGCCTTCTTTGATGACTGATTGCTCATCCAAGTCATTTTGCACCATATAAAGGGCCATATCACCTACAACTTTAGATGATGGTGTTACTTTTACGATATCGCCAAATAAGAAATTAACACGACGATACATATCTTTGACCTCGTGGAAACGTTCACCTAAACCTAAACTTTTTGCTTGTTGTCCTAAATTTGAATATTGTCCACCAGGCATTTCATGTTCATAAATTTCGGTATTAGGAGACTTAATGTCACTTTCAAAGTCACTGTAGTATGGACGCACAGTACTCCAATAGTGACTGAGTTCTTCTAATCCTTCAATATCTGCTCTTAGATTTCGATTAAAACCATTTAATCCATAATACAACGAATTGGCGCTAGGTTGACTTGTTAAACCACTCATTGATGCAACAGCTGTATCAATGATATCTACACCTGCATCTATCGCTTCTTTATAGATAAGTAGACCATTTCCACTTGTATCGTGTGTGTGTAAATGTATCGGTAAATTTATCGCAGATTTTAATTCTCCTATAAGTTCATATGCTGCTTTAGGTTTTAACAATCCTGCCATGTCTTTAATTGCTAAGATATGGAACCCTTCACGTTCAAGTTCTTTTGCTAATTTCACATAGTATTCAAGTGTAAATACATTTGAACGTTCAGGATTTAATATATCACCAGTATAACAGATTGCACCTTCAGAAATCTTACCTGCATTTTGAACCGCTTCATTTGCAACTTTCATTTGATCTACCCAGTTAAGTGAGTCGAAAATTCTAAAGACATCTACGCCTGCATTCGCACTTTCTTTTACGAATTTTTCAATCACATTATCAGCATAATTTTTATAGCCAACTGCATTTGAAGCACGTAATAACATTTGGAATAAAATATTGGGAATTGCTTTACGTAATCTTTCTAGTCGTTCCCATGGATTTTCTTTTAAAAAGTTGTAAGCGACATCAAATGTTGCGCCCCCCCACATTTCTAAAGAGAAACTATCTTTAAACACTTCAGCAGTTTTAGAAGCAATATTCATCATATCCTTAGTACGAACGCGAGTTGCTAAGAGTGATTGGTGTGCATCACGAAAAGTAGTATCAGTGACCAATACGTCGTTTTGCTCTCGTACCCAATTAGCTACTGCTTTAGGTCCTTTACTATCTAGCAGCTGTTTCGTTCCGTTCAACGTATTAATTTTACTATGTGGCACTTGTGGTATAGCTGTCGATTCATAATCAGGTTTGAGTCTTTTTTCTACATTAGGGAAACCGTTAAGCGTTACATTACCGATATATTCTAACGTTTTAGTACCACGATCTAGAGTCGGTGCAATATTAAATAATTCGGGTGTTTCTTCTATAAATTTAGTCGTATAATCCCCACTGCGGAATTGATCATTGCGCATCACGTTAATTAGAAACGGAATGTTAGTTTTCACACCACGTATACGCATTTCACGAAGAGAGCGTTCCATCTTTTCTTCAGCTTGTTTAAATGTAACCGCATGTGTTGATAACTTAACCAATAGTGAATCATAATAAGGAGAGATTTCTGCACCTTGGAAACCGTCACCAGCATCTAAACGTACCCCAAAACCACCACTAGATCGATAAGCGATAATAGTACCTGAATCTGGCATAAAGTCATTAGATGGATCTTCTGTTGTTATACGACATTGAATTGCGTAACCTAATGTTTGAATTTCTTCTTGTTGTGGCATAGAAATGCGTTCATCAAATAAGTTAGCACCATCAGCAACTAAAATTTGAGTTTTAACAATATCTATACCAGTAATCATTTCAGTTATTGTATGTTCTACTTGAACTCGAGGATTAACTTCAATAAAGAAGAACTCATCCCCTGATACTAAGAATTCTACCGTCCCTGCGTTAACATATTTGATATTATTCATTAATTGTAATGCTGCATCACAAATTCGTTCTCGTAATTCTTTTGATAAGCCAACTGAAGGAGCTACTTCCACTACCTTTTGATGACGACGTTGCACCGAACAATCACGTTCATATAAGTGAACAATATTACCATATTCATCCCCAATAATTTGTACTTCAATATGTTTGGGATTATCTATGTATCTTTCAATATATACTTCACTATTACCAAATGACTTTTCGGCTTCAGATTTAGCTCGATGGAATGCGTCTTCTAATTCTCCTTCTTCATGTACGATACGCATCCCTTTACCGCCACCACCACTCGTAGCTTTAATCATTAAAGGAAAGCCAGCTTCTTGAGCAAATGCTTTTGCTGCTTCAAAGTTTTCAATCGGTCCATCTGTACCGGGAATAACAGGCAAATTAGCATTTATTGCAGTTGTTCTAGCTTTGACTTTATCTCCAAACATATCTAAATGTTCTATATGCGGACCAATAAATTTAATTCCTTCTTCATCACAACGTTGTGCAAATTGTTTATTTTCACTTAAAAAACCATAACCAGGATGAATGGCATCTACACCAGCTCGTTTAGCCACATCTATAATACGTTCAATGTTTAGATAACTTTCGGCTGGTCCCAAATCCTTTCCTACTAAATAAGATTCGTCTGCTTTATATCTATGCAAAGCGTTTTTATCTTCATTTGAGTATATTGCCACTGTTTTAATATTTAATTCTGTTGCTGCCCTAAAAATTCTAATTGCAATTTCGCCACGATTAGCTACTAATAATTTTTTTATATTTTTCAAAAAAGGCACTCCCCTTTTAAAGTTTGAATATTCTAACTAATTAGATAATAAAATTTTATACTAACTCTAAAAATAAAGCTATATTTATTTATTAAATAGTTGTTGTAAAATTTGTAAAGTAAATATAATGAAAATGATTTCCGTATTAATAAACTATTAAAAAATAAATATTTCTATGATAATCACTAAAAATTATCATTAGTTATAACTTCATATTATCATTTTAAATAATAATACTCCACTTACAATGACGTTGTATATTATATTTTCATAAAAATGTAAAAAACCTTTACATGAAATCAAGCTTATTTCACATAAAGGTTATCATCCTTATTTAAGAGATTATCTAGTTATACCTAGTTTTTGTTTTCTAGCTTTTTGTGATCGTTTTTCATCAATTTTTATTTGTTTTGCGACTAACAATAGCAGACCCATTGCGATGCTTAAACTCAACATAGATGAACCACCAAAACTTATAAATGGTAGAGGTACACCAGTTAATGGAATCGTTGCTGAAATACCACCTAAATTGACAAAAGTCTGACTTCCAATATAACTAGCAACGCCTACACAAATTAATTTATAGAAATATGATGGTGTTTTAGTAGCTAATACGAAAGCACGATAAACTATGAAGAATAATAAGCAAATGACGAATAATCCACCTACTAAACCAAGTTCTTCACAAATGACTGCAAATATAAAGTCAGTATGTGCTTCTGGTAAATAACCAAGTTTCATAATTCCATTGCCTAAACCACGACCAAATAATCCACCATTTCCAATTGCCATCAATGAGTTAGTTAAATGATAACCTGTACCGGCTTCTGAACTAAATGGGTTCATTAATGTACTAAAACGCGCTTTCAAATAATGTGGCATCATTCCACTTACAATAAAGAGCAATGCAATCGCGATGAAACTTCCAGCAATAAGCAAAACCGGTCCTCTTACTAATTTTTGAACACCGATACCTGCAAAAATAAACATTGAAACAATAATAATCATGATTAACAACGTTTGCCCAATATCACCTTGCAACAATACTAAAAATAAGCATACGCCTATTAAAAAAAGTGGTGCAGCAATTACTTTAATTTTCTCTCTTACTTGCGGTAATTTTCTACTTATTACATATGAAATATATAATATGAATGCAATTTTCAATAATTCCGATGCTTGCAAGTTCATAAACCCAAGATTTATCCAACTTTTAGATCCGTTAATATTTTTACCTATAATAAGTGTTAAAAATAGTAATACGAAGATTATAATCATAATCCATTTTTGAATATTGGGTTGTTGTAATATTTTAATATTCAACATAAAAGCGATAAAAAATACGACAATAAAACTCATAATAACGTAAATGAGTTGTCTATTATAAAAATACGTGCCAGATACTTCAAGTCCACCTGTTAACGTCCCTTTAGTTGCAGCAACCATACTTGCACTATAAACCATGATTAAACCGAAAAGACATAAAACAACGTATGTAATTAATAATGGATAATCGATGAACTTAGCAGTTCTACCTATGTATCTAAATATATTTTTTAAATTACTCATAAAAATGATCATCCAATTCTAGAATTTTAAAATTATAATGGTAAATAAAATGACGTTTTAAACCAAATTTACTGTCTAAACTATTATATACTTTGTGCTCGTTGTTTAACAAATATAAACTAAATTTAAATCTAATTATTACTTTCAATATTTTTATATTTAATATGATAATAATGCTTAAAATATAAAATGACTGAAAATATTATAAACATAATATTTCAGTCACTATGGTGAGATAATTTGTATGTAATTAATATTACAAATAACTCAAATTTATAAACGAAAAGTAAATGAATAAACTTTACTTATATATTTAATCGATAGTTATTTTACATTTGTAAACGCTTCATGAAGTTTAGATAATTCTTTTTCTAAACGAAGCATTAAATTTTTGCCGTCTTCTTTATCAACTAAGCCAAGCTTAACTGCAAAATCAACTTCTTTTTGTAAACCAAACATTTGTGTGTCGAGAACTTCTTCATATAACGGGCATGAAGGTAAAGTTAAATTATCCATTTGAACTTTAATTAAATGTAAGATTCTATCAGCATCTTGATTTAATTGCTCATAAGCCACGTTACTCATCTTCGATTGCTTCGGCATCACATACTCCCCCTATCATTAAATATCTTCATATCAAAAGTTTATCTTACTACTTTTTAAAAAGCAAGTTTATTCAGTGAATACAAAAATTTAATTGTGATAAAATAATGACTAGAACGAAATTAGGGAGTGGGCAAAAAATGATTCAAATCAAAGGCTTAGTCAAGTTCCCTATCACTTTAGATAGTACAACTTGGATATTCGATGATAGAAAAGTAAAAATTGAAGACATTGAAAGTGGTGTGTTTGAGGGAACGAAACCAATTAGATTCGAAGATAATCGCGAATGGAATAGAGCGATTCTTGAAGGTCAAACGACTCCACCTACTTTAAACTCAGAGATAAAATATCGTAAGCGTTCTGTATTAGAAGATTCATTTGCAATCAATATGACACCTTTCTTTAAAATTGCAGAACCAAAAGACGATGCTACTGCGATAAAATTATTTAATGATGAGTCCTCAATTGAAGTTCCAATAGAATTATTACCTTACCTATTTTTCCAATTTGCGAAAGATGGAAAGCGTATGTATGATGATAATGCAGTAGACAGCTTTGTTTTCAATCCAGATGAAAAAGGATACTCACATGAATTTAAGTATGTTACGCATATAGAGGTGATCTAATTTGCGTGAAGTTCAGTGTATCATTTGTGATACAAAGGTTTTAATTGATGAAAATACGGTTGAAGCCAAACGACTTCGAAATAATCCTATAAGAACTTTTATGTGCGATGATTGTAAAAGTCGTTTAGATAGACCAAAACAACGTCTTAACAAACACCAACCGTTTAACTTCATTAAGAGTGAAGAATTGTAATTATTTTAGTAAATTTAATTAGGTTTTACTCAAAAAAGCCAGTAAATGAAATGACAAAATTTCATTTACTGGCTTTCAAATTTGATGTTTCAAACTATATTTTACGTTATAAACTTTAATTACTCATCTTGCATCATTTGTTTAACACGTTTAGCTTCTTTTTCACGTAATGATTTATTTAAGATTTTCTTTCTTAAACGAATACTTTGAGGAGTAACCTCTACTAGTTCATCATCATTAATATATTCTAAAGCTTCTTCAAGAGTAAGAATTCTTGGTCGGTTCATAGTTTGTGTTTGATCTTTAGTTGCTGAACGTACGTTTGTTTGATGTTTCGCTTTAGTAATATTAACAGTTAAATCATTTTCACGATTATGTTCACCAACAATCATACCTTCGTAGACTTCAGTACCTGGCTCCATGAAGTTAACACCACGATCTTCTAAATTGATGATAGCGTATGCAGTTGCTTGACCTTGGTCCATTGAGATAAGCGCACCATTACGTCTACCTCCAATTTGTGCTTTAACACGAGGTCTGAACTCTTCGAATGTATGGTTGATTATACCATATCCACGAGTCATAGACATAAATTCAGTTGTGTATCCAATCATACCACGTGCAGGTACCATAAAGATTAAACGCGTTAATCCGTTATCAGTAGTCGACATGTCTAACATTTCACCTTTACGTGCACCTAATGATTCAATTACTGAACCTGCATTTTCAGAAGGCACTTCACATTGAACACGTTCGAAAGGTTCACTTAGAACACCGTCAATTTCACGTAAAATAACTTGTGGCTTAGATACTTGAAGTTCAAAACCTTCACGTCTCATATTCTCAATTAAGATAGATAAATGTAACTCACCACGACCTGCAACTACCCATGTATCAGGAGAATCAGTTGGCGTAACTTTTAATGAAACGTCTGTTTCAAGTTGTTGATCTAGACGTTCTTGGATTTGACGTGCAGTGACATAATCACCCTCACGTCCTGCAAATGGTGAATTATTTACTTTGAATGTCATTTCAAGAGTTGGTTCATCAATACGTAATACAGGGAGAGCTTCTTGGTGATCTGTAGGTGTAACTGTTTCACCTACGTTAATATCTTCCATTCCTGAAACCGCAATTAAATCACCAGCTTTTGCTTCTTCGATCTCTTCACGTTTCAATCCAAAATAACCGAAAATCTTAGTCACACGGAAATTCTTAACTGTACCGTCTAATTTAATAAGGGACACGTTATCACCGACACGCATTTTACCTCTAAATACGCGTCCTACACCAATACGTCCTACATAATCATTATAGTCTAATAATGCTACTTGGAATTGTAATGGTTCATCATGATTATCTAATGGCGCTGGAACATAATCTATGATTGTTTCATATAATGATTGCATGTTTTCATCTTGTTTCTCTGAATCAAGACTAGCAGTACCATTGACAGCTGATGCATATACTACTGGGAAGTCTAATTGTTCATCATTCGCTTCTAATTCGATAAATAAATCTAAAACTTCATCTACTACCCCTTCAGGTCTAGCTGATGGTTTGTCAATTTTATTTACTACTACAACGGGTTTTAAATCTTGTTCTAATGCTTTTTTTAGTACGAAACGTGTTTGAGGCATTGTTCCCTCGTATGCATCTACTACAAGTACAACACCGTCAACCATTTTCATAATACGTTCAACTTCGCCACCAAAGTCAGCATGCCCAGGTGTATCTAAGATGTTAATTCTTGTGCCTTTATAGTCAATCGCAGTATTTTTAGCAAGAATTGTAATACCACGTTCTCTTTCTAAGTCATTAGAGTCCATTGCTCTTTCGTCAACATGTTCGTTCTCTCTGAAAATTCCAGATTGTTTTAGTAATTCATCTACTAAAGTCGTTTTACCATGGTCAACGTGCGCAATGATTGCAATATTACGTACATCTTCTCTTCTATTAGTCATTTTATTATTCCTTTCTCGAGTAAACTCCCACTTTTAATTACAACTTTTTTATTATATCATATTATTAGTAAAAGATAACAAAAAGGTGGGGTATGGGATGGAAAAACCTAAGTCTAAAGGTATATTTTGGGTTCTATCTATTATAGCAGTAATATTTTTAGTGCTTTTTAGTTTCAGCGTTGGAGCTGGTAGTATTCCAATGATGATTTTAACATTTATACTTTTCATTGCAACTTTTGGCGCTGGATTCACGCTTAAAAAGAAATATCGTGAAAATAACTGGCTTTAATATAGAAAAATGTCTCGGTAGTAAAATTTGGAAGAAATTCACCTTTCAAAGTTGACTGACCGAGACATTTTTTATTTTCTAAAACGTTGATGTAACTCTGTTAATACTTCATTATGAGGATTTAAATAATTTTCTAGAATCTCATTATGCGTTGCTTTATTTCCAACTAAAATAGAATTAGCACTTTCAATAGTGAGCGGTTCACCCATTAAATTACTTCCAATTCCACCAACTTCATTTAAAATAATCAAACCACCTGCAAAATCCCATGGTTGCAATCTTGGCGTGATATATGCAGCCAATTGTCCTTTAGCTACACTTATAATTTCTAATGCCGCACTTCCAAAAGCTCTACAACTTCTTGCTTGGTTTACAATTCCTGAAAAAATGGGTCCCATTTTTGGCTTAGTAACCCAGTTTGGATTAATTCCTATTAAACTTTGGTTAAGTTGCGTGTTATCAATGGTTTTTAATTCATGATTGTTTTCAAAAGCACCTTCGCCAACTTTAGCATGGTATAGTACATCCTTCATTACATCATAAACTAAACCTGCATATGGCTTGCCATCTCGATAAATACCAATGGAAATCGCAAATCCCTCTTGTTGATGAACAAAATTTAAAGTTCCATCAATTGGATCAACAACCCATACCACACCATTGACGTCTTCCATATGATGTCCATGTCCTTCCTCACCAATGACGCGATGATTAGGATAGCTTCTTAGAATTGCATCGTATATATAGTTTTCAGTTGCTTTATCAACATTTGTTACTAAGTCGTTTGGGTTCGATTTCGTTTCAATACTTAAATCTTTTTTCATCATTTTTCTAACTTTGTTGCCCGCTTCTAGTATTAAACCTTGTGCAAATTCATATAGTGACATATCATCATCTCCTGTTGTCTTCTATTATACAGAATTTCTGGCAATATAATCTATACATCATTGTATACCTTATAATTGTGAGTTTAAACGCTTGAAACCTTAATTCTGCTTTTGGAATGATTGAGTCATTCTATGCTACAATAACTTTAAATTAATTATTCTGAAAAGGAGCAATGCTAATGACACAATATACATTTAAACCTAAAGATTTCAAAGCGTTTGAAGTTGAAGGCTTAGATGCTCGAATGGAAGCATTAAATGAATATGTAAGACCTCAACTTAATCAATTAGGAGATTATTTTAGTGAATATTTCACTTCTCAAACTGGAGAAACTTTTTATGCACATGTTGCAAAACATGCTCGTAGAAGTGTAAATCCCCCTGTAGATACATGGGTAGCTTTTGCTCCAAATAAACGTGGATATAAGATGCTACCTCATTTCCAAATTGGTTTATTTAAAGACCATTTATTTTTAATGTTCGGTGTTATGCATGAAGGAAAAGATAAAGCTGAACGTGTAAAAGTGTTTGATAAGCACTTTGATGTGCTTAAACAATTGCCTGAGGACTATCAAGTGAGTTTAGATCACATGAAACCTGAAAAATCCTTCATTAAAGATTTAAGTGACGATGAGTTACATAAAGCGATTGATCGTGTTAAGAATGTTAAGAAAGGAGAGTTTTTCGTTGCACGCTCCCTCTCTCCTAAAGATGTTGAATTAAAATCTGATAAAGCCTTCCTATCTTTTGTAAAAGAAACATTTGATGAATTTTTAAAATTCTATGAATAAATAAAACATTTAATTCAATATGAGTTGTAAACTATGTTTACCTTAGTAAAAGCCTGGGCCATAATTCAATGACTCAGGCTACAAATATATATTGGCAATAGTTGACTGATTTAAAAATGCACTTGTAATAAGCTTTTTTAATTCTAGTCATCCTTGCCTGGTGGGCGGGCCCCAACAAAGAGAATTTCTCAAAGAAATTCTACAAGCTAAGCTAGTTGGGGTTCGGGGTCCTAACAAAGAGAATTTCTCAAAGAAATTCTACAAGCTAAGCAAGTTGGGGTTCGGGGCCCTAACAAAGAGAATTTCTCAAAGAAATTCTACAAGCTAAGCAAGTTGGGGTAACAACGAAATAAATTTTGGAAAATATTATTTCTGTCCCCTCTTTTTTTACGCCCAATTTTATTAGGTTGACCTAAAAATAAAGTTAGGTTATTATAAAATATATTAGTTTAAGGAGTTTTTTTATGGGTGTAATAGACAACAAAGAACAACGTAGTTTAGATGAAATTAATAGCACAATCGAATTTAATGGCTCGCAACGTACTAGTCAGAAATTTTTGGCTTTTCTAGGCCCAGGTTTACTTGTAGCTGTTGGTTATATGGATCCAGGAAATTGGATTACATCAATGCAAGGTGGCGCACAATTTGGTTATACTTTAATATTTGTAATTTTAATATCTAGCTTATCAGCAATGTTGTTACAAAGTATGACTGTTCGTTTAGGTATCGCTACTGATAAAGATTTAGCCCAAATGACTCGTCACTATTTAAACAAACCAACTGCAATTATATTTTGGGTGATTGCTGAACTTGCAATCATTGCCACTGATATTGCTGAAGTAATCGGAAGCGCGATTGCTTTGGATTTACTTTTTAATATTCCTTTAATCATAGGTGCTTTAATAACAGTTTTTGATGTATTTTTATTACTTTTTATAATGAAATTTGGTTTTAGAAAGATTGAAGCAATCGTTGGTACTTTAATCTTTACTGTACTGATGATTTTTGTATTTGAAGTTTACATTTCATCTCCAAATTTAATTGAAATACTTAACGGATTTGTTCCACATTATCAAATTATTGCTAATCATAGTATCTTGTATATTGCATTAGGTATTATTGGCGCTACAATTATGCCTCATAATTTATATTTGCACTCATCAATCGTGCAATCACGTAAGTATAATCGCCATAGCTTTACTGAAAAAGCCCAAGCGATTAAATTCGCAACAATTGATTCTAATATTCAATTAAGTATCGCATTTATTGTAAATTGCTTACTACTTGTTCTAGGGGCTGCTTTGTTTTATGGAGTCAATTCAAATAGCATAGGTGGTTTCTATGATTTATATCAAGCTTTAAGAACACAACCCGTATTAGGTGTTGTAATGGGAAGTATAATGAGTACACTATTCGCAATAGCATTATTAGCATCCGGTCAGAATTCAACAATCACTGGTACACTCGCAGGTCAAATAGTTATGGAAGGGTTCTTAAAACTTTCTATACCAAATTGGATGAGACGCTTAATCACAAGAAGTTTGGCTGTCATACCTGTTTTAATATGTCTTGTTATTTTCCGGGGCAATGAGTCTAAAATGGAACAATTGCTAGTATTTTCACAAGTGTTCTTAAGTATTGCACTACCTTTCTCATTAATACCACTGCAATTAGCCACAAGTAATGAAAAATTAATGGGTCCGTTTAAAAATAAAAAGTGGGTTAATATATGTGCTTGGAGTTTAATCATCATATTGAGCTTCCTCAATATTTATCTAATAATAGAAACCTTTAAAGAATTATAAAAAAATCTAACGATTTAGCATTATAAATACTAAGTCGTTAGATTTTAGTTTTATATTTTAATAAATATATGGATCATCTTTCTTACGTTCATTATATGATTTTTCAGTTTGCCATTCATCCATTTTTAATTTTTTTGATTTAGGTTTTTGTTTAGGTAGATTAGGATCCTTTTTAACAAATAGCATGATTGCTACAACAATCCACAATATTCCTGCAATTAAACTCATATTAAATATACCTACTAATGCTGCGACAATTAAAAGACAACCTGCTAAAATAGGACGACCTTTAATGATTAACATACCAATAATGCCTAACAACGTTGAAAAGATTAATGTTCCCATAGAAAAAGCCATAGCAAAGTTGACCATTTCAGGTGTAACTTTAACATCTTGATTTCCAAATTGTTTTAGCATTTGTTGATATTGTTCAGTATTATTGTTATTCCTAACCATAAAGTAAGATAGTGATGACATAATTAAATAAAAAATACTTAAACCACAAGCAATCCATCCAAGAATTAACTCTACTTTTCTACTCACTTTCTTAGCCTCCATTATTAAAGTATTTAATTAAATCATACTAAAATTGTAATCTGTTTGCGACTAACTTCATGAATTAAATTGTGGATATTGACACAAAAACGGTTAAGCCATATATGACTTAACCGTTTTAAGTGTATATTAGTTTTTATTATCTTCTTCTTGGTTGTTGACGTCTTTCTCTGATTCGATGTCATCTTTATTCAAGATTTGTTTACGTTCTTCATAGTTCATACGACGTTGACTAGCAGCACTTGGTTGATTTTTACGACGCTCTTTCATACGTTGATTATAAGCTTTGCGCTTTTCTTTTTTCTTAGCTTTAATTTCAGCTTTTTCTCTCTTACGTTGTGCTTTTTCTTCTCTTTTATCAACTTTTGGCTCAGTATCTACTATATTTTCAGCAAAATCGTAAGACTCTTCATCACTAGTGTTATCAAATTGTGATTTTTTATTCGCCTTTTTGTTGTATTTAGCCTGTCTAGAGAGTACTCCCGTTGCTTCAACATCATCAGCATCCGATTGATACTCTCCAGTAATTGCACGTTTTGGATATTGATTATATTTATCTTCCTCAGTATCAGTTGCTAAATCTTGCTCTTCATCATTACGAATCGTTGTTTCATCGTAGTTGTTATCTCGATAATTACTATCGATATCATCATTGTAATAAGGTTTTTTACGACGTGCACGACGTTCAGATTTTTTGGTTTTACGTGGTGATTCAACATAGTCTTCATCATAATCATTATATTGATTATGATCGTCGTAATCATAGTCATCATTAATATTTCTATTAGATCCATAATAACGATCATCATATTCATCTCTAGGATAATATTGATTTTCGTAGCCGTGTGATGGACCATACATAGG
Source organism: Staphylococcus sp. AtHG25 (assembly GCF_003217445.1). NCBI lineage: Bacteria > Bacillati > Bacillota > Bacilli > Caryophanales > Staphylococcaceae > Staphylococcus > Staphylococcus sp. AtHG25. Next base: position 67,623 of record NZ_QJSN01000002.1, read on the forward strand.
CACTGTCTCGACCTTGCTCTTCCTTGCAAACATCATGATTGCAATAATAAAGAAGAAAATAGGAATAATTAATGTTACGAATAATAATACTAATGGCAATGTAATAATTGAGGCAATTAAAAATAAGAATCCAGAAAGTATTCTCATATTCATAGATATAAGTGCTAAAAATGAAATAAGCAAACACACTATGAAATAAACGATAATTGCCCACACACCATTTTGTAACCAAATTACAAATTGTGTTGTATTTAAACTATTATTTGTTAAAATTTGCTGAATTAGTTCATTACTATTCATTGAGTTTTCAAGATTTTGAATTGATGTATCATTACTAAATGACACGAGTGCAATAAACATTGTAATAACCGTCAATATAAGTAAGAAAATCCAACTAAACCAACCTAAAAGTTTTTCAGTCAGACGACTCACAGGCCGTTTGATTTGCGTGTAACGTTCTCCTGACATGTATTACAACTCCTTATTTTACTTATCAAATAATTATATCTAATTCATTATAAAATAACTACTATTTATAGTCTATTTTAAAGACATTTTAAAGTTTAAGAAACTTTCGTTATATTCTCCTAAAGTTTTAGGACCTAAATCTTTGTAGACTTCTAATCGTGATTGCTCTTTTTGAGTAGGATAGAAACGATGATCATCTCTAACTTCTTTAGGTAACAACTGACGAGCCACTTTATTTGGTGTAGCATATCCGACCCATTCTGTATTTTGTTTATTATTTTTAGCATCAAGAAGGAAATTCATAAATTTATAAGCCCCTTCTTTATTCTGAGTGGTTTTAGGAATAACCATATTATCAAACCATAGGTTAGATCCTTCTTTTGGAATAACATAATTATATTTGTCACTATCTTGCACTAAAGGAGCTGCAACACCACTCCATACTACTGCAATATTCCCCTCATTTTGTTCAAGCATCATTGTGACTTCGTCTCCAACAACGCCACGAACTTGTGGTGTAAGGTGATTTAAATCTTTCTCTGCTTCTTTTAAATGACTTGGATTTGTATCATTTAAACTATATCCTAATTTGTTCAAAGCTAATCCCATAATTTCTCGCGCACCATCAACTAATAAAATATCGTTTTTATATTTAGGTTGATATAATGCTTGCCAACTACTAAAGTCTCCATTTGGGTAAACCTCTTTATTATATAAGATGCCTACAGTACCAAAGAAATAAGGTAGTGAATACTTATTATGTCTATCATATGACATGTTCATGTAATCAGAATCTAAATTTTTTATATTTGGAATTTTACTATGATCTAGTGGTTCCAATAAATTTTCATGCTCCAATTTCTGAACGGTATATTCACTAGGAAAAGCCACATCATAATGGGTTCCACCATTTCTAATTTTAGCTTCCATGGCCTCATTAGAATCAAACGTTTCATATATAACTTGAATACCTGTTTCTTTCTCAAATTGTTTAATTAAAGCGGGGTCTATATACTCTCCCCAATTATACACGTATATCTTTTCACCAGTACTAGTATTATCCTGCGATTTAAACCAGTGACTTATACCTAAGCATATTAATCCAACGACAATTGCACCTAATATTAACTGTAAAAATCGCTTCACTGATTTACACCTCGCTTAGTTAATTGTCGTCTCTTAACTGTATGTTGTATTGCATAATAACCGATAATTCCTAATACAATAGCTGCAAATAAAATAGTTGAAATTGCATTTATTTCCATACTAATACCTTTACGTGCCATAGCGTAAACTTCTACAGATAATACACTAAAGCCATTACCGGTTACAAAGAAACTTACTGTAAAATCATCTAATGAGTATGTTAGCGCCATAAAGAATCCACCTATAATTGAAGGCATTAAATTAGGTATTAATACATGTCCAAGTATTTGTGATTCCGTAGCACCTAAATCACGTGCAGCATTTAGAATATTATTATTCATTTCATATAACTGTGGTAACACTACGATAACTACGATAGGAATGCAAAATGCAATATGCGACGCTAACACTGTTCCAAAACCTAGTCCTAAACCAGTTAAATGCCCTATTGCTGTAAACATAATTAAAAATGAGGCACCAATAACTACATCAGACGAAACCATTAGCACATTATTAAGCGTTAATAATGTTACTTTAAATTTTTTATTTCTTAAATAATATAATGAAATGGCACCAAATGTTCCTATTATGGTAGAAATTGCAGCTGCTAATAACGCAACTGATATCGTATTAAAAATTACAGACATCAAACGATCATTCTGAAATAGACTTTGGTAATGTTCCAAAGTAAAATGCTCAAAATGAATCATATTTCCCGCTGAATTAAATGAATAAAACATAAGGAAAAATATCGGAATATATAATATAGCTAATAAAATGCCAATATATAATTTTCCATACCACTTCATTTAATTCACCTTCTTTCGTCCGTGGATTTCGATTTAGTAATGATTAAGATAAATGCCATAAATACAATCAAGAATATGGCGATTGTAGAACCCATACCGTAATTCTGAATAACTAGAAATTGTTCTTCAATCGATGTACCAATATTGATGACTTTATTACCTGCAATTAATCTTGTAATCATGAATAGCGATAATGCTGGAATAAATGTTACTTGAATGCCTGTCATGACACCTTCTTTAGTTAAAGGTACGATAACTTTTCTAAATGTAGTAAATGGACTAGCCCCTAAGTCACTAGAAGCTTGTAACAAATTATTCGGGATAGCTTTCATACTATTAAATATAGGTAGAATCATAAATGGTATATAAATATAGCTTGCTACTAATAAAAATGCCCCCGGTGTAAATAATAGATTAGCCGAAGGTAAATGAATAAAATTTAGAAATCTATTTATTAAACCCTCATGGCTTAGTAAACCAATAAAAGCATATGTTTTAAGTAATAGATTTATCCACGTCGGAATAATTAAAATGAGCAACCACATATTTTGATTTTTTGACGAACGAATAAAATAAGCAGCAGGGTAGCTAATTAATAGAGTGATTATAGTAATTAATGCTGCATAAAAAATCGAATCCCACATCATTTTTAAATATTTCATTGATAATATTTGTTCATAGTTTGTAAAACTAAAATGACCATTTAAATCAGTGAATGAGAAATATACAAGTAAAATAACCGGCACTATTATGAATAACACCATCCATAATAAATATGGAATGATTAGCACTTTATTTATATTACGCATTGTCAAACTCCTCATAACTTTCAATACGTTTATCAAATTCCTCTTCTGTTTCACCTGGAACCATGATGTGTATTGCCTCAGGGTCAAAATAGAGTCCTACTTCGCTTCCAACTTCTGCTTTTTTAGTTGTCTGTATGACCCATTCATATCCTTTTCTATCAATGCAACAAAATTCATAATGAACGCCTCTAAATAGCATTGAATAAACAGTAGCTTTAAATAGCCCTTTGTCTGCTTCTATTAATGAAATATCTTCAGGTCTAATGACGACTTCGACATTTTTGCCTGAAGGTATACCAGCATCTACACATTCAAAATCTTGACCATATATATTTACTACGAAATCCTCAACCATTTTACCCTCAACAATATTGGATTCGCCTATAAAATCAGCTACAAAGCGATTGACCGGTTCATCATAAATATCTGTAGGTGTACCAAATTGTTGAATTTTACCGTCTTTCATAACAAATATGTAATCGCTGAGTGCTAATGCTTCTTCTTGATCGTGAGTAACAAAGATGAAAGTAATTCCTAAACGTTTTTGTAATTCACGCAATTCATACTGCATTTCAGTTCTTAATTTTAAATCCAAAGCAGATAGAGATTCATCTAACAATAAAATTTCCGGCTCATTAACTATTGCTCTTGCGATAGCAACGCGTTGCTTTTGACCGCCACTCATTTCATTAATATTTCGTTGTTCATACCCTGATAATTTCACTAGTTTTAAAGCATTTATTACTTTTTCATCAATATCTTTTTTGGAATGCTTTTTCAACTTTAAACCAAAAGCAATATTGTCATAAACATTCAAATGCGGAAATAAAGCATAATCTTGGAAAACAGTGTTTACCTTTCTTTTATTTGCAGGCAAATCACCTATTGATTTATTTAAATATATAATATCTCCATCATCTGGTTGTTCGAATCCAGCTATAAGTTTTAAGATTGTGGTTTTACCACAACCTGAAGGACCTAGTAATGTATAAAAATGTCCTGACTCAATCTCTAAATCCATTTTGTTTAATATCATTACATCATCAAAACCTTTTGTCACACCTTTAAAAGATAACAATGGCTCCATTACTATACTCCTCCTTTATAAATATGATGCTGTCGCAACAATTAAAATTTCAATTTCATCGGTTGTTTCATTATGTAATTGATGTATTTCATTAGCCCTAAAATATAAAACATCTTGTTCATTTGCCTGATATCGTGAATTTCCTAATGTAAGTGTTACACAACCTTTTAAGCAATAAATGAATGTATCTGACTCAGATGGATCAAAGTGTTTATAAGACGCACCTGGTTTTAATGATAATATGAGCGGTTCCATTTCAAATTCATTAGATTTCATTACCAACCAATTAAGGACATAACCTCTATCATATTCATCGTAAATAGTTCGTTCATTTTTAGTGTATAGCACTTTTTCTTTTGATTTCTCTTTAAAAAAATCACTAGGAGAAGTACCTAACACTTCTAGAATATTTAAAAATGTTTCCATACTAGGAGAAGCATGTTGACTCTCAATTTGAGATATGTACCCTTTTGATAAATCTGTTCGTTCTGCCAGCTCTTCTTGCGTTAAATTCTTTTGACGTCTTAAATTACGTAATTTATTTCCAATTTGCATCGCTAATCACCTTAAAAAAGCTATACTTTGTTTAGTAATATTAAACATTTTGTTTAATGCTTAATAAAAGTAACAAAATATAGCTTTAACTTCAATACTTTTTTGAAATTAATTAAAATTAATGATGCAGATATTATGATTTTTAATAATTAACGTTAAATCGTTATAAGTTATTTTGCACTGAATGATGTTAATTCGGGATTGTTCTTTACTTCTTGTACAACTTTATAACTATTATAATTACTTTTTTCTTCAAATTCTTTAAATAGTTGCTTTTCTTCTGCTTTGCCGGGAACAATTTCTTTGAATCGTTTATAATGATTCATTAAGTCTTGACCGTTAACCGAGTTTTCATAATAATTTTCAATTTTATTAAAGAAAGCAATTACATCAACCATTTCTTCATTAGACCAATCTAAGTCTAGTGGATATTGGTATTCCATTTTATTCCTCCATTCATTGTGTTAGCCATTAGTAATCTATTACCCTTTTTTGGTTAAATAATTATAAAAAAGGGGTGAAACCAAGTTCAAACATGAACTTGAGTTGCACCCCTCTTGGATGTCAAATAACCTCAATCAAATCTAATTAAAGTTATTCGATCTATATAGTTAGTCAGTTTGACTAAAAATTACATTGTGTGGATTGGCATTCCAATTGCTTTTTCAGCAGCTTCCATAGACATTTCACCTAATGTTGGGTGAGCATGTACTGTTAATGCGATATCTTCAGCATTCATACCAGCTTCGATAGCTAGACCTAATTCAGAAATGATATCTGAAGCGCCATTACCAGCAATTTGTGCACCGATAACAGTATCGTCTTCTTTAAGTGTGATAAGTTTAACGAAACCAGTTGTATCATCTAATGATAAAGCACGGCCGTTACCAGCATAAGGGAACTTAGAAGCTTTGTAGTCTAAACCTTCTTCTTTAGCTTGTGCTTCTGTGTAACCTACTTGAGCTAATTCTGGTTCAGTGAAACATACAGCTGGCATACCGATGTAGTCTACTTCTGATGCTTGACCAGAGATAGCTTCAGCAGCTACTTTAGCTTCATAACTTGCTTTATGAGCAAGTGGTAAACCAGGAACGATATCACCAATTGCATAAATATTGTCGATAGAAGTACGGCTTTGTTTATCTACTTCTAATAATCCACGATCTGCGAATTTAAGTCCTAATTCTTCTAAACCTAATTCGTCTGTGTTTGGACGACGACCAACAGTTACTAATACATAATCAGCTTCGATAGTTTTTTCTTCACCTTTAGCTTCATAAGTAACTTTAACGCCATTTTCAGTTTCTTCAGCATTTTTAGCCATTGCTTCAGTAATGATTTCAACGCCTTTTTCTTTCATGCCTTTTTTAACTGGTTGAACCATTTGTTTTTCGAATCCGCCAAGAATTTCTTTAGCGCCTTCTAAAATTGTAACATCTGACCCAAAGTTAGCAAATGCAGTACCAAGTTCTGAACCAATGTAACCGCCACCTACAACGACTAATTTACCTGGAACTTCTTGTAAGTTTAATGCACCTGTTGAATCGATAACACGTTTACCAAATTCAAAGTTAGGAATTTCAATTGGTCTAGAACCTGTTGCGATAATAGCGTGTTTGAAATTGTAAGTTTGTGCACTTTTTTCATCCATAACACGTAAGCTGTTATTATCAACGAAATAAGCTTCACCTTTTACAATCTCAACTTTATTACCTTTTAATAAGCCTTCAACACCACCAGTTAATTTGTTTACAACTGATTTTTTGAATTCTTGAACTTTGTCGAATTTAAGTGATACGCTTTCAGCGATAACACCTAAGTTTTCAGAGTGTTGAGCTTCTACAAAGCGATGTGAAGCGTGTAATAATGCTTTTGATGGAATACAACCAACGTTTAAGCATACACCACCTAAGTTACCTTTCTCAACGATAGTAACTTTTTGTCCTAATTGTGCTGCGCGAATTGCTGCTACGTATCCACCAGGACCTGCTCCGATTACAATAGTATCTGTTTCAATTGGGAAATCTCCAACTACCATGTTTTACCCCTCCATTAATAATAATTCTGGATTATTTAATAAGCGTTTGATGTGATTCATAGCATTTTGTCCAGTTGCACCATCAATTTGTCTGTGGTCAAAGCTTAATGATAAAGCTAATACTGGAGCTGCCACGATTTCACCATCTTTAACGATAGGTTTTTGAGCAATACGGCCAATACCTAAGATAGCTACTTCTGGGTGGTTGATAACTGGAGTGAACCATTGTCCACCAGCTGAACCGATATTACTGATTGTGCATGTTGCACCTTTCATTTCATCAGATGTTAATTTACCATCACGAGCTTTAACTGCTAATTCGTTGATTTCATCTGAAATTTGGAAGATTGATTTACGGTCTGCATTTTTAACTACAGGAACTAATAAGCCTCTGTCAGTATCAGCAGCGATACCAATATTCCAATAATGTTTGTGTACAATTTCGCCAGCTTCTTCATTGAATGAAGTGTTAAGTGCTGGGTATTTTTTAAGTGCAGAAACTAATGCTTTAACAACATAAGGTAAGAAAGTTAATTTAGTACCTTGTTCAGCTGCAACTTCTTTGAATTTTTTACGGTGATCCCATAAATCTTGAACATCAATTTCATCCATTAATGTTACGTGAGGAGCAGTGTGTTTTGAGTTAACCATTGCTTTTGCAATTGCTCTACGCATTGCTGGGATTTTTTCAGTAGTTTCAGGGAAGTCTCCTTCAGGTACTGATTGAGTTTGAACTGCAGAAGTATCTTCTGATGTTGATGCAGCTGCACTTTCATTTGAAGCTGTTGCTGCTTGAGCACCACCACCATTTAAGTGGTTATCAATATCTTCTTTAGTAATACGACCATTTTTACCTGAACCAGCTACTGCTTTGATGTTAACGCCTTTTTCACGTGCATATTTACGAACAGATGGCATAGCTTTGATTTGTCTATTTTCATCTACTTCTTCATCTTGTGAAGCTGATGCTGCTGGTGCTTCTTCAGTTTTAGCTTCTTCTTGAGTTGGTGTTTCTTCAGATGAAGCATCGTCATCGTGACCACCTTTAAATTGCATATCTTCTGCATCAGGTGCATCGATTTTGACAATAACATCACCTACAACTGCTACAGTACCTTCGTCAACTACAACTTCTTCAACAGTACCGCTAACAGGAGATGGGATTTCAACTACAGATTTGTCATTTTGAACCTCTGCTAATACATCATCTTCTTCAATTGTATCTCCGGCTTTAACAAACCATTTTACAATTTCACCTTCGTGGATACCTTCACCAATGTCGGGTAATCTAAATTCAAATGCCACGTTCTTGTCCTCCTAGATTTCTTATTCATCATTTAATAAATTTATAACATAGAGCAAGGACAGAATAATTTGAAAGCCTAAACACAAACTATTTTGCCCTAATTCTCTAGTTTACACTTACTTATTCACACATAGAGTAAAAAGTAAACATTTTGCTTACTTCCTATAAGTCTGCTTGCTAGCTAATTGATAAGCTAAAATATTAGAATTCTAAAGTTGCTTTAGCTTTTTCAATGATGTCGTTTTTGTTTGGTAACCAAACATTTTCAGCTTGTGTAAATGGATATACTGTATCAGCAGCAGCCACACGAGCGATTGGTGCTTCTAATGAAAGAATAGCACGTTCAGCTAATTCAGCAGCTACAGTAGCACCAACACCAGCTTGACGTTGAGCTTCTTGAACTACTACAGCACGGCCAGTTTTTTCAACTGATGCAACTAAAGTATCGATATCGATAGGTTGTACAGTACGTAAGTCAATAACTTCAACTGAGTAACCTTCTTTTTCTAATTCTTCAGCAGCTTTTTCAGATTCTTGAACCATTGCACCGTAAGCGATTAATGTGATGTCGTTACCTTCTTTTTTCACATTAGCTTTACCGATGTCAATTGTATATTCTTCTTCAGGAACTTCTTCACGGAATGAACGATATAATTTCATATGTTCTAAATATACAACTGGGTCATTAGATCTGATTGATGAAAGTAATAAACCTTTAGCATCATATGGACCTGAAGGAATAACTACTTTAATACCAGGTGATTGAGCTAAAATACCTTCTAAGTTATCTGCGTGAAGTTCAGGAGTATGAACACCACCGCCGAATGGTGCACGGATTGTAACAGGTGCTACTTTTGAACCACCTGAACGGAAACGTGTACGAGCAATTTGACCTGCAACTTCGTCAAATACTTCAAATACGAAACCAAGGAATTGGATTTCCATTACAGGACGGAAACCTTCAACAGTTAAACCAAGAGCTAAACCACCGATACCTGATTCAGCTAATGGTGTATCGAATACACGGTCTTCACCGAATTCTTTTTGTAAACCTTCAGTTACACGGAATACACCGCCGTTAACACCAACGTCTTCACCGAAAACTAATACGTTTTCGTCATTTTGCAATTCAGTTTTAAGCGCATTATTAATCGCTTGAACCATTGTCATTTGTGCCATGGCTTATTTCGACTCCTTCTCTTTGTAAATTTCATATTGTTCAGCTAAGTTTTGAGGCATATCTTCGTACATGATATCCATTAAGTCAATAACTGTTTGTTTTGGAGTATTGTCAGCCTCTTTGATAGCTTTCTTGATGTCGTCTTTAGCACGTTCAATAACTTCATTTTCTTTTTCTTCGTTCCATAATCCTTTGTTTTCAAGGAATTTTCTGAAACGAACTAATGGATCTTTTTTCTCCCAATCTGCATCTTCATCTGAAGTTCTATAACGAGTTGGGTCATCTCCAGCCATTGTATGTGGACCATAACGGTAAGTCATAGTTTCAATTAATGTTGGACCTTCACCATTAATAGCACGATCACGAGCTTCTTTAGTAGCTTGATATACAGCTAATGCATCCATACCATCAACTTGGATACCTGGGATACCTACTGCAATAGCTTTTTGAGCTAATGAAGTTGCTGCTGTTTGTTTACTACGTGGTGTAGAAATAGCATAGTTATTGTTTTGGATAACAAAAATTGCTGGTGCTTTATAAGCAGAAGCAAAGTTGATACCTTCATAGAAGTCACCTTGTGAAGAACCGCCGTCACCAGTGTATGTGATAGCAACTGCTTTTTTACCACGTTTTTTAATACCGAATGCTACACCAGCGGTTTGAATATATTGAGCACCGATAATGATTTGTGGACTGAATGCATTAACACCTTCAGGGAATTGATTTCCTTTGAAGTGTCCTCTTGAGAATAAGAAAGCTTCAGTTAATGGTAAACCATGCCAAATGATTTGTGGCACATCACGGTAACCAGGTAAGATGAAGTCCTCTTTTTCTAAAGCATATTGTGAAGCTAATTGAGAAGCTTCTTGTCCAGCTGTAGGCGCATAGAAACCTAGACGTCCTTGTCTGTTTAATGAAATAGAACGTTGGTCAAGAATACGTGTCCATACCATTCTTTCCATTAATTCTACTAGTTGTTCATCAGTTAAATCAGGTACTAAGTCTTCATTTACGACATTACCATCTACATCCAAAATTTGAACCATTTCAAATTTCGACTGAGTATCATTTAATACTTTTACTGCATCGAATTGGGCTTGTAACTTAGGAGCCATTCAATTCACCATACCTTTCCCATATAATAGAAATTCATTTTATCCTCTCATAGTGTACCACAATTTATTTATACTGTTAAATATTTTAGTAAAGTTCTGTATTACTAAAAAAGATACAGTTTTTTACAACTGTATCATTCCAATCAACTAATCTGTACTAATGCTTATATTGCTACAGATTATCAACATCTTGTTTTTCTTTATTTACTGTGTTCATAGCTTTTGAATAATCTTTAAATTTATTTTGGAAATTCTTCTGAGCTTTATTCAATGCATCATTTTTTTCATCAACTTGTGTTTGAGTTACACCATCTTGTTTAATAAGTTCGAACAAGTCTTTTTCTTTTTCCAAGACATTTTTATACGCACTTGCATATTCATCATGTACTTTATATTTATTTTTTACAGCATCGTCTAATTGCTTAACTTCTTTTTTCTTATCATCACTTTTAATTTCATCAATATGTGACTCGCCTTTTTTAAACTGTTTTTCAGAATCATTTAAAGTTGATACTTCTTTATCAAATGTTTCTTGTCTCTGTTTGATATTTTCAAGAATATCATCAGCAGCTTTCTTACGAGTATCCTCATTATCACTATTAGCTTTTTTATATAAACCTTGCTTCTTTTCCTCAAGTGAGTTTAATTTTTTGCTAATGCTATTAATTGATTGCTCTTTATCAAAAGCTTTTTGAATATTTTCATTATACGCTTTAACTTCTTTTTTATCTGTTGTACAGCCTGCTAATAAAATAGTTGATGCTGCTACTACCGCAACTGTTTTACGTAGTTTCATTGAGTGTAAACCTCCTAGTAGTCATTCGACTGTAATAATATAGAATTATACTTTATAAATCAAATGAAATAAGATAATGTACTTATTATTCATTTTTCTGTTATATTTTATTGTAAGGAAGGTGTATGACATGTTAACAATGAAAGATATTATAAGAGATGGTCATCCTACGTTACGTGCTAAAGCTGAAGACGTAAGTTTGCCTCTTTCTGATGAAGATAAAAATACATTAAAAGAAATGCGTCAATTTTTAATTAATAGTCAAGATGATGACATTGCAAAAAAATATGGTTTACGTTCTGGTGTAGGTCTAGCCGCCCCACAAATTAATGTTTCAAAACGAATGATTGCTGTCTATTTACCTGATGATGGAAATGGAAAAGCTTATGACTATATGCTAGTTAATCCTAAAATTATGAGTCACAGTGTTCAACGTGCTTATTTACCTACTGGAGAAGGTTGCTTAAGTGTGGATGAAAATATCCCTGGTTTAGTTCATAGACACTTCAGAGTAACAATTAAAGCGTTAGACATTGATGGTAACGAAGTTAAATTGAGATTAAAAGGTTACCCAGCAATTATATTCCAACATGAGATTGATCATTTAAATGGTGTTATGTTCTATGACTATATTGATCAAGATAATCCATTAACTCCACTACCTGATTCTGTTGAAGTATAACTTTTATCAATTTTATTTTGCTCAAACTATTTTCAATGATGGAACTAGTTTGAGTTTTTTATTTGTATTATGGTTGTTAAATTAAATTTATTCCTTTTAATAATTTTTAAAAATATATAACGTTTATGAAGTAATGAAGAGATATAAACTGCTTTATTTATTTATATACATAATGTAAAATGAGTAGTAACTGAAATCTTAGTGTAACGCTAATTTTCAAATAATGAACGACATTAACAATTACCTTAGTGAAAGCTTGAGACTCAAATTTACAAGATATTTATATGAATGTATATCATTAGGTCGACAATCATCAAGTGACTTTAAAATCATTATTTATACAGATAAATTTATCTTTTTATTTATGATTTATGAAGCAATTCCTATTGTCGTAATCAACTAGATTTGAAGTATCAAGTTAATAAATTAGGGTTCAGATTAATATAATCAATTTAGATGTTTAAATTTAGGAGGAACTATCCAATATGGCAGTATTTAAAGTATTTTTCCAACATAATAAAGATGAAGTAATCGTTCGTGAAAACACAAATACGATTTATGTTGAAGGTGAAACAGAAGAACAAGTAAGACGTTATTTAAAAGACCGCAATTACAATATCGAATTCATTACTAAATTAGAGGGCGCACATTTAGAATATGAAAAGGAACATTCTGATCATTTTAACGTGGAGAATGCTCAATAATGAAGCAATTACATGCTAACGAAGTAGGTGTATATGCTTTAGGTGGCTTAGGTGAAGTCGGTAAAAACACTTATGCTATCGAATATAAAAATGAAATTGTTATCATTGATGCCGGAATAAAATTCCCTGATGATAATTTATTAGGGATTGATTATGTTATTCCTGATTACACTTACCTCGAACAAAATCAAGACAAAATTGTCGGTCTATTCATTACACATGGACATGAAGACCATATAGGTGGTGTGCCCTACCTATTAAAGCAAATTAATGTACCTATCTATGGCGGTCCATTAGCATTAGGATTAATTCGCAACAAGTTAGATGAACACAACTTATTACGTAATGCTTCATTAAATGAGATTACAGAAGATAGTGTTATTAAGTCTAAACACTTTGAAATATCATTTTACCTAACTACACATAGTATTCCTGAAGCTTATGGTGTAATAATTGATACACCTGAAGGTAAGATTGTTCATACAGGTGACTTTAAATTTGATTTCACTCCTGTAGGCGAACCTGCGAATATTGCTAAAATGGCAGAATTAGGTAAGGAAGACGTATTATGTCTATTATCTGACTCAACAAATGCATTAGTACCTGATTTCACATTAAGTGAACGTGAAGTAGGTCAAAATGTAGATAAAATTTTCCGTAGCTGTAAAGGACGTATCATATTTGCTACATTTGCTTCTAACATTTACCGTGTACAACAAGCGGTTGAGGCTGCTATTAAATACAATCGTAAAATAGTAACATTTGGTCGTTCCATGGAAAATAATATTAAAATTGGTATGGAATTAGGCTATATTAAAGCACCGCCAGAAACTTTTGTTGAACCAAATAAGATTAACAATATTCCAAAACATGAATTACTAATTTTATGTACAGGATCTCAAGGTGAACCGATGGCGGCTTTATCAAGAATTGCAAATGGAACTCATAAGCAAATTAAAATTATACCTGATGATACTGTTGTATTTAGTTCATCACCTATTCCAGGTAACACTAAGAGTATCAATCGCACGATTAATGCATTATACAAAGCGGGTGCTGATGTTATCCACAGTAAAATTTCAAATATCCATACATCAGGTCACGGTTCTCAAGGCGATCAACAACTTATGCTTCGCTTGATTCAACCGAAATATTTCTTACCAATACACGGTGAATATCGTATGCTTAAAGCGCATGGACAAACTGGTGTCGACTGTGGTGTTAAAGAAGAGAACGTCTTTATCTTTGATATCGGTGATGTACTCGCATTAACACATGACTCTGCTCGTAAAGCCGGGCGCATACCTTCTGGTAATGTGTTAGTAGATGGTAGTGGAATTGGTGATATAGGTAACGTTGTTATTCGTGATCGTAAATTATTATCTGAAGAAGGATTAGTCATTGTAGTGGTTAGTATTGATTTCAACACTAATAAATTACTTTCAGGTCCAGACATCATTTCTCGTGGTTTTGTGTACATGCGTGAATCAGGTCAATTAATTTATGACGCTCAACGCAAAATTAAAACCGACGTAATTTCTAAATTAAATGCTAATCCAAACATTCAATGGCATCAAATTAAATCTTCAATCATTGAGACATTACAACCTTATCTATACGATAAAACTGCTCGTCGCCCAATGATTTTACCTGTGATTATGAAAGTAAACGAAGATTAAATATAATGATGTACTTCACATAGAGAAATCCGTAAATGAATTATAATATTCATTTACGGATTTTTTATGGAATTTCACCTATGAATCTTTTTCTTGATTAAAATTTGCTGGCAACGTTTTAACAAATGTAAATAATACAATTGTTTGAATCACAACCATTATCATTAATCCAATTCGAATATATAAGTTTGAAATCATAAAAATAGAAAAACCAACTACTATATATAAACTTATAAGTATTCTTATTTTTTCTTTCATAGTATACCCTTTGTATTTTTTTAAATTTTCAACATAATTTTTATAAATTTGAATGCTTTCAAGCCATATTTTGAATTTCCGAGAACTATTAGTAAAACAAATCGCTGCTAAAATTAGAAAAGGTGTCGTAGGTAGTAATGGTAATACTGCCCCTGTAAACGCGATTACAGTAAATACTATTCCTAATGCTATTAATACATATCTCATGTAGTAGAATCATCACTCCATCATCTTATTCTCAAAAAATTGTTGCTGATTTTTAAATTCTTCTAACTGTTTATAAAAACATCACAAATATCAATGTTACTAAATATGAAATCAATAGATTTTTATTTAGTAGTCATTAAATAGTTGTGATGCAACATTTATCTTACAATTTTCTTTTCAAAACGATTTAAATCATTATCGTGTCCGATCATAATCAATATATCTCCAAATTCTATATTCATAGACGGGTCTGGTGATACAACAATTTCCTTGCCTCGTTTAATTGCTATTATATTAATTCCAAATTGCGCACGAATATCCAAATCAATAATTGATTGGCCTGTCATTTTTTCGCTTGCTTTTAATTCAACTAGTGAATGCTCATCTGCTAATTCAAGGTAATCTAAAACACTAGCACTTGCGACATTATGAGCGATTCGTCGTCCCATATCTCTTTCAGGATGGACAACTGTATCCGCACCAATTTTATTTAAAATTTTAGCATGATAATCATTTTGAGCTTTAGCTGTAACTTTCTTAACTCCTAACTCTTTGAGAATTAGCGTAGTTAATGTACTAGATTGAATATTTTCACCAATCGCTACTATAACATGATCAAAGTTACGTATCCCTAAACTTTTCATCACTGCTTCATCAGTAGTATCAGCTACTACAGCATGCGTTGCAATATCACTATATTCATTGACGCGTGCCTCATCCCTATCAATTGCCATAACATCCATATCTAATGCATTTAATTCTCTTACAATACTTCCACCAAATCGACCTAACCCAATAACAACATATTCTTTCTCCATTTAATGACTACCCCTATCTATAAAAAAATAAGGAAAAAGCTGAAACAATCGACATCATGTAGATCACTATTAACCAAGTTAATGTACATAGATGTTAATTATTTCAGCCCCCTTTTATTATTATAATTATTTTTTACCCTCAACATATTCTTTATCGAATACAAATAATCTTAATAATAATATTAACGATGGAACTAATAAAAGTAAACCTAAAATAAATACAATCACTAGTGCTAAGCCCATTGAAGCATTAACACCTGAATCACTCACTTTGATGTATGGATATAACAAGTAAGGTAATTTACTTATTCCGTATCCATAAAAAGCGAATGCCATTTGTAATATAACCATAATAAATGCTAGACCATGATATTTCTTGATGAAGTTTAAAATTCCGGCTACTACAAAACAAATGAAACTTAATGCGAACATCCACCAATAATTTTGAACTGCATTATTAAAATGATCTGCATTTTGAATTCTTAGAGATAAGAAAACAAATAGAGAAATAATAATCATTGGAGGTCCCCAGAAAATAAACCATTGTCGCATATATTTATAAGCTACTTCGTCTTTAGCTTTCGAAGCGTAATATGTTAAAAATCCAGAAGAAATATATAATACACTTATGATTGCTAGAAAGACGACTGACCATGCAAATGGACTTAGTAATAATTGGAACCAATCTAAATCAAAATGAGAACCACGTTCAGTAATATAGCCACCTTCAGATATAGTTAATACCGTTGCCAATGATGCTGGTATTAACAAACCTGTAAGTCCATACATGATAATCCATGGTAATTTAGTATCCTGACCATAATGTTCAAACGCGTAAAAGCTTCCTCTAATAGAAATTAAAATCAACGCAATTGAACCAGGAACTAATAGCACAGTACCAAAGTATAACGCTGAATCAGGGAAAAACCCTACGAATCCGACAAAGAAGAAAACAAAGAAAACATTAGTAACTTCCCAAACAGGATTTAAGTAACGCTCTACTAAGTGATTTATCTTTCTCTCTTCCCCAGTTAATTTAGTGTGTAAGGTAAAGAAACCTGCACCAAAGTCAATTGAAGCAACAATGATATATAAGAATAAGAAAGTCCAAAGTACGGTAATACCTATAGTTGTGTAATCCATTAAGCATGACCTCCTTTTTCAATGACTTTATCTACATCATTTTGAGCAGGCTTGTCTTTGAACATGCGAATTAAAACATATGCAGATGTAAAAAGTAATACTAGATAAAGTAGTCCGAATAGAATTGTTACAAGTGTTATTCCTCCTGCCTGAGTAGCAGCTTCACTTACTCGCATATAACCTCTAACAATCCATGGCTGACGACCTACCTCAGTTAAAAACCATCCAAATTCGATTGCTAACATTGCAGCTGGTCCTGTAAGAAGAACTGCATATAGCATACCTTTATGCGTAACGTATTTACGCAGTTTTTTAATCATTAAAGTTAAAATAAAGGCTCCTGAAATAACAAAACATAACACACCCATAGTTACCATTAAGTCAAAGAAATAATGAACGATTAATGGAGGTAATTCATTTTTAGGGAAGTCATTAAGACCCTCTACTTTAGTATTTACATTGTTGTCTGCCAAGAAACTAAGCATACCTGGAATCTTGATTGCACCTTCAACTTCTTGAGTCTTTTCATTTAGAACTCCGAAAAATACTAAATCAGCCTTAGATTGTGTATCAAAATGCCATTCGTAAGCTGCAAGTTTTTCTGGTTGAACTTGATGTAAGAATTTAGCAGATAAGTCTCCAGCTAACATTGACAATAATGTTGATATGAAACCAACAATCATAGTCATCTTTAAGGCCTTTTTATGATATTCTGCATCTTTGTTGTATTTATTTTTCAATAATTTAAAAGCTGCAATAGATGCAAGAATAAACGCCATTGTCATACCTGCTGTAGCTACTACATGAAACGCCCTAACTAGGAATGATGAATTGAACATTGCTTCAAGTGGTTGTACATTAACCATTTTGCCATCTTTCATTTCAAAACCTGCAGGTGTATTCATAAATGAGTTTACAGAAGTAATAAAGAACGCGGAGAATGAACCACCAATGATGACTGGTATACTAATAATGAAGTGTGTCCATTTATTTTTAAAGCGATCCCATGTGTATAAATAAATACTAAGGAAAATAGCTTCAAAGAAGAATGCAAAAGTCTCCATAAATAAAGGTAAAGCAATCACGTGCCCACCCATTTTCATAAATGTTGGCCAAATTAATGATAATTGTAAACCGATAATCGTACCAGTTACAACACCAACAGCCACAGTAATGGTATAACCTTTCGACCAACGCTTAGCTAGTGCTATATATTTAGGATCCTTGTTTTTAATTCCTAAAAATTCTGCGATTGCGAACATTAAAGGCATACCAACACCGACAGTCGCAAAGATAATATGTACTGCTAGAGTCATACCTGTTAGGAAACGACTAATTTCAACGGAATCCATAATTTTATCACCTTTTCTATATCTAATTTTTAAAAAGCAATTAATTTAAATTATATTATGTTCTAATTTCTAACTAAATCCTTTTGCTTAAATTTAAGAAAGATTTTTAATATGTAATTCACATAATTTTCACAGTTTGCAATTGGATCAAAAATTTTATATAGTAATTTTCATGATAACAACCAAATTGGGAGTGAACTAAATTGACGGAATTAGTTATTTATACACAAAATGATTGCCCGCCTTGTACATTTGTAAAAAATTATCTTACAGAACACAAGGTAGATTACATTGAAAAAAATATCTCGAATAATGAATACCGTTCTGAGATGATTGATTACGATGCATTTGCTACACCTTTTATACTTTTAGATGGTGAACCAATGTATCAAGTTGATTTGGATAAAATCAACACTAAGTGTCACATTAAATCATAAAGTCATCGCAGTAATAACCTAACACTAAAAAGGAACTATTTAGTTGTTAGGTTTTTTATTTTGTAATACAAAAACACCTCAACTTAAGTTAAGGTGTTCCGAATACATCATTATTTAGAAATGTTATTAACTAAATCTTTTACTTCTTCTTGAGTAGCACAATTAATTGCACGATTTGCTAATTCAGACATTTCATTTTTACTTAAACCATTAATTTGTCTTCTAGCTTTTAAGATAGATGTCGCACTCATTGAGAATTCATCTAATCCTAAACCTAATAATAATGGGATAGCTGTTTCGTCTCCAGCCATTTCACCACACATACCAGTCCATTTACCTTCTTTATGAGAAGCTTCAATGACTTGTTTAACCAAGCGTAAAATAGCTGGGTTATAAGGTTGGTATAAGTATGAAACGCGTTCTGACATACGGTCAGCTGCCATAGTATATTGAATTAAATCATTAGTACCGATACTGAAGAAATCCACTTCTTTAGCAAAGATATCAGCTAAAGCAGCTGTAGATGGAATCTCAACCATGATACCTAACTCAATTTCATCAGATACGTCATGACCATCATTTTTAAGATTTTCTTTTTCTTCTAAAAGAATGGCTTTAGCATCACGGAATTCATTGATTGTAGCTACCATTGGGAACATAATGTTTAATTTACCGTAAGCTGACGCGCGTAATAATGCACGTAATTGTGTTCTGAAGATATCTTGCTGATCTAAGCATAGACGAATTGCTCTGTAACCTAAGAATGGGTTCATCTCTTTAGGTAGATTTAAATAAGGTAATTCTTTATCGCCACCAATATCTAATGTACGAACTACAACTCGTTTGTCTTTCATTGTTTCTAGCACTTTTTTATAGGCTTCAAATTGCTCATCTTCAGTTGGCATTTGATCTCTACCCATATATAAGAATTCAGTTCTATATAAACCGATTCCTTCAGCACCATTTTCCATTACACCGTATAAATCATCAGGTGTACCGATATTAGCAGCTAATTCAGCATGTTCACCGTCGATTGTTACCGTTTCAGCATCACGTAATTTTTGTAATTCTTTTTTATCTTCAAAGAAACGTTCACGTTTGTTTTGATAAGCAATTAACTCATCTTCTGTAGGGTCAACAATAACGTCACCTGTGATTCCGTCAACGATAACCATATCGCCTTGTTTAACTTCTTTAGTAACTGATTTTGTACCAACAACTGCAGCAATTTCTAATGATCGACTCATAATTGCTGAATGGCTCGTACGACCACCAATATTTGTTACGAAACCTTGAACAAATTCTTTATTTAATTGTGCAGTATCTGAAGGCGTTAAGTCGTTACCAACGATAACAACACTTTCATCAATCATACTTGGGTTTGGTAATTTAACACCTAAAAGATGTGCTAGCACACGTTTAGATACGTCTCTAATATCTGCTGCACGCTCTCTCATGTATTCATTATCCATAGATTCGAAGATTGTAATAAATTGTGAAGTTACTTCATCAAGCGCTTCTGGGGCACTCACTTTTTCGTTCGCAATTTTGTCTTCGATTGGTTGAATCAACTCTGGATCATCAAGTACTAATAAATGCGCATCAAAGATTGCGGCTTTATCAGGACCTAATTGTTTTTCAGCATTATTTCTGATTTTAGTTAATTCAATTTTAGAAGCTTCTAACGCATTTCTGAATTTTTGGATTTCAGCATCAGTATCAGTGACTTTTTCATTAGTGAATGATAAATCAGGTTCTACTAATAAATAAGCTTTAGCAATTGCGACACCGTCTGATGCCGCAATACCATTAATTAATTTTGACATAATTATTCAGTTAAACCTTCTTTAGATAAGACATCACTGATAGCTTGAATTGCGTCTGCTTCATCGCTTCCATCAGCATAGATAGTGATTTCAGCATCTTTACCTACACCTAAACTCATAACGCCCATGATTGATTTTAAGTTAACTTTTTTACCGTTATATTCTAATTGAATATCTGAATCAAATTTTGATGCAGTTTGAACTAACATAGTTGCAGGACGTGCATGAATACCAGTTTCATCAATAATTACATAAGATTTTTGTTCCATAATCTATTTCTCCTTCGCAAAGTTAGAATATTCAAATTTGTCATAATCTAACATAATTTTATACCATAACACTACCAAAATATAATACTAAATTCAATTCTAATAGGATTGAAAAACTATTATAATCGGTTTTTATAGAAATAAACAAGTGTTTCAAATTGTATAAATTAGATTCTAATCTTCAATATTTTTCACTTACTTATAATATGCACAAAACACTAATTAAAATCCCTATAACAACTTCGGTTTAAATGATATTTTAAGACAAATTTGTATGATAATTATTTTAGCTTTATCACTAAGCTCACTTCAATTATACTACAACATTTTCAATTTAAATAATATCATGAAGCACTTTTTCACATTTTTCGATATGTTCACGTCCAAGTTTATTCATGAAATAATAGCTTATTGATGCTGAGACAACTTGTCCCACAACTGGGAACCATTTAGTTTGTTTTGCTGCCGCACGTTTTGCCATATCTCTAATAATCACTTTAAGTACTGCACTAGACACTTTTCTACCAATAAGTGAACTACCTTGTATAGCAGCTGCTGCAAGAATTCGTTCTTTCACATCATCGCCAAGTGTATTAACTTGTTTGTGATCTAAACCATAAATTTTATTAATATCTTCAATAATATCTCTCATTAATTTAATATCTACACCGAAATCTAATCCTGGAATTGGTACAACACTCATACCTGAAGATAAAAGTGACTTTTTCTTCACAATTGTTTCTGCTTTAGCTCTGCGCTCAGCTATTTCTTCTTTCGTTGTTGGTAAAATACTTTTTTCTTTAATTTCTTCAATGTTTAGAACTTTATTACCAACTTTGTTTGTAACTCCACTTGAAAATCTATTCATAATGCCCATTAATAGACACACCTTTCATAATTCATTCATTAAACATTTATACCCACTTTTTATCATTTAATGCTTGATATTAATGAATACAGCTTTTAAATATTTTGAGGGTTTATAGTGTGGATGTGTTTTAAAGTCCTTAGGTAAGCCCATTACTTCCTCAATTTCGTAAGTTACACCCGCTTCGTTAAGTGCTGTTTTAATAACATTTTTAAATGCTTTTAATGAGAAAGCACTTGAATTTGTACATAATAATAACGAGCCATTTGGAGCAAGTATACTTAATGCACCATTAATTAAATCATCATAATTCTTTTGTACTGAGAATGTTTTCTTCTTATTTCTTGCAAAACTTGGTGGGTCAATAACTATTGTTTCGTAAACTTTGCCATGTCGTGCAGCATAATTGTAAAAATCAAATGTATCCATAACATATATATATTGACTTTTAGGGTCAATACCATTTAAACCAAAGTTTTCTTCAGTTAAACTACGTGAACGGTTGGCTAAATCTACGCTTGTCGTTGATTTAGCATTTTGAGCAGCTACTACAGAAAACGCACCTGTATAACTAAATAAATTTAGTATATCTTTCTCTTTTGCAAAATGATCACGTAATTTCTTACGTACTTCTTTTTGATCTAAGAATATACCTGTCATCAAACCATCATCTAAGTCTACATTGTAAAATGTAAAATTCTCCTCTATAACTATTGGAAAATCAGGTGTTTCACCGAGTACATGTCCACCGGTGTATTCAGAGTCTTTAAAACGCATTTTTTCATAAATTGACTTAAATGGAAATACTTGTTGAATGGCTTCAATGACATTATAGCGAAACTTATATATCCCCTTTGAATACCATTGAATCAATAAGTGACCATCGTAATTATCGATTGTTAAACCTCCGACACCATCGCCTTCAGCGTTAAATAGTCTAAACGCATTGGTTCCTTCAATGTGATAGTAATAATCACGCTCTTGTAATGCAATTTGAAATTGTTTTTCGAAAAAAGAAGTATTAATGGCTTCGTTTTGATCATAACTCAATACCCAGCCTAAACCTTTATGTTGACGTCCTACATATGCAGTCGCAATGTACTGTTCTTGACCGTTCATAAGATAAAATAGATCGCCTTCTTTTAAATGATCATTGTTATAAATATCATCTTCATCCACAAGTGGATATTGATTTAAATACTTTGATTCCTTACCTCTATTTAAAGTTGCTATTTTCATTTGTTAACGCTCCTAATTTGAATGCTTTTGTAGTTTAAAGTTTATAAAAGTTTCTAAATATTATTCGTTATTATTTTAACAAATATGAATTTGTCATTACACAAAATAACATAAACAAAAAAGGTGGATCGCGAAGTCTATTTTGTCACCATAGATTTGACGCTTCCACCTAAGTAAAATTTGAAATAATTAAGGTCTTTCTCTCAATTGTAACGTAAATGCGATAATAACCGCCATCAACATTAAGATTAGAGTTGGAGTAATAAAAATCGATAATAATAATCCATGAATCATAATGTTTACGAATTCAGTTAACAATTTAAAGAATAGAATACTAATCATAAATAATTGTAAATAATAATGTTTACCTCTTAAGAAATGTGTAAATGTAGTTGCAATGTATGTAATGATTACAAACATTAACAATAACAATGTTACCCATTCAACAACATATTGCGTTTGAGATAGTTCCCATTCACCAGAAACAAACAATGCGTTTCTGTTATTAAATTCGATAAATGTAAATAAGAATAGAATGAAACCACAGAATATTTCTACATATGCTGGTTTAATCCATTTAGGACGTCTCATCCAATTTGGTATATCATCTTCTTCAATATTAAATACATTTTTGAATTTATTTTTAAATTTATCACGTTTTGATCTGATTTTATCTAAATCGACACTTCTTCTCGTCTTTCGTGCATATTCTGATGTTTTATCTTGAAGTTGTTTAAAATGAACTTTAGACTGATTCGAAACATTTCCCTTACTTGTTCTTGATAATTCAGGTTCTTCTTCCCCCAATTCTTCTTTAGTTAATGGTAAAGCTCTTCTTAAGAATAGGGAATTCCATATTGAAGCTTGCGCTAATAACCACATAACTAAGAAAAATGTATTTACACTTAAGATATCTATTGGTGCAATTTCATTGGCATCAATTTTACCGTATAGAGAAATTTGAGTAATTAAATAACTTATTCCGTATGAAAAGATAATCCATAGATAATGGCTTTTTCTATTAGCAACATTAAGTTCATCTTTATATACAATATAGCCTGTGTGAATTATAAAAGGAATAATAAAGATAATTGCCCAAAAACTGTACACTTGAGTCATTAAAGTAATTGAAATGAGGAAGTATAAAATCCCAATAATTAAAAAGAAAATTGAGATGTCGTAATCATATTTCGTAGTTCTAAATAATGCGTATCCAATAAGCATTACAAGAACACCAAACAGAATAATTATGACTGCACTAATAATAGGAAAGTTGCCTATGAACCTACTCATCACTCTAATTATTTCACTGAAGAATGCATTAAGAAAATCCCATAAATTATGAATTTTCAATTCAACTTTTTCTTTATCTTTTAATTGATTGATTAAAGGTAAGTTTATTAATATTATGAGACCCGTGAAGAGTGAAACGATACCGATAATATAACTAAAAATTATCTCGGTGTGTTTCTTAAGAAAAGACATACTGTTCACCTCAAATTTCATTATATAGTAAGATGTTCATCTTGTCTTTATTAAACAATAAAATACATCTCGAGACCTATATAAGTTTATCCTACTTTTATATGGGTAAACTTAAATTGTAATCATTAATCTATCAAGGAGTGTTAATTATGACAAACGAAGATGCTAAAAAAGCAAAAGAAGTTGAAGAAAAATTAAAAGAACAAAATGAAGAAAAATCAGATGATATTGAGCAAACTAAAAAAGATATTCAAGACACTTTAGATTAATTATTAAGAAATCTCAATTCGCTGAAGTTGAGAACAATAAAATATTTAAACGCTACACTGCTAAAAAGTAGTAGTTAACTAAAACTGAGAGAACGCTCTTTTCGAGCTTCTCCCAGTTTTTTTTACTACAAGGTTTAAATATTCTAGAGATTTCACATGCTAAATGTATTAAGAAACAGCGTGTTCAAAGTAAAATCAAATCTAACCCTCCTTTTTATTTGTAACTTAGCAAAATCATCTTGACATTAAATCTTAAAAGTCATACATTTAAAATAAATTAAATATAAAACGCACTAGGGGTGTGTATACTGAGATGAGGTTTAACCTCGAACCCTTTGAACCTGAACTAGTTAAAACTAGCGTAGGAAAGTTTTGCTAATATAAATAATTGTGGTAAATACATATAGCATTTTATTTAAATTCACGCACAACTTTTCTACGGATGGTTGTGCGTTTTTTTAGGAGGTAATAACATGTCAAAAGGTTTAAAGCTTTCAGAAATATTAGTAACTGTTCTGATTGCAGTAGTATTTGCAATTATTTATAATTTATGGTGGTTTGCATATAATGTGGCCCAAGTTGCCGGTGTTCACATTGAGCAATTAACTTATGGCGTTTGGTTTATGGCAGCTATCGTTGCGTATTTAATAATTCCTAAGCCTGGTATTGCACTAATTGCAGAATTTGCTGCAGGCGCTGGTGAAACAATCGTTATGGGTAAATTTGATATTCCTACAATTGTATATGCTATTCTTCAAGGTTTAGCTTGTGAAATTATTTTTGCTATTTTCAAATATAAATCTAGATCATTAATGGTTGCTATATTAGCAGGATTAGCAACTGCTTTAATATCATTCCCAGTTGATTATTATTATGGCTATTTAGCTGAAGTAGCAGGATGGAACCTCCTTTTATTCATTATCTTCCGTTCTATTAGTGGTATAGTAATCGCAGGTTTATTATCTTATCTGATTGTTAAAGCATTAGATCAGACAGGCGTAACGAAATTATTCCGCCCTGCATTTCAAAAAGACTACGACAACCTATAAGGGGAAATTAAATTGTTAAAAGCGAAAAATTTACGTCTAAAATATCCTAACGGCGAACGTAAAATCTTTGATAATTTAAATATTGAAATTAAAGATAAAGAAAAAGTGCTTTTACTAGGTCCTTCTGGATCTGGTAAGAGCACATTGCTTAATGTTTTAAGTGGTATCGTTCCAAATCTAATTGAATTACCGATGAAATATGATGAGCTTGAAATTGACCCACACTCCGGCGTTATTTTTCAAGATCCAGATACTCAATTTTGTATGCCTAAAGTGTATGAGGAACTTGCATTCGTTCTTGAAAACAAACAAGTGCCACGAAGTCAAATGGATCCACTCATTGAAGAAGCTCTTGCTTCTGTTGATTTAAATGTTACTGATAATACTTTTGTCAATCATTTAAGTGGTGGCATGAAACAAAAACTCGCTATTGTAGAAACTATTTTACAAGAAGCTAATACATTATTCTTAGATGAACCAACTGCCATGTTAGATGTAGATGCTACAGCTGATTTATGGCATAGACTTATTCAACTATGGTCTGATCAAACTGTACTTATAGTAGAACATAAAGTTGAACACATTTGGGAACACGTGGATAGAGTCATTTTAATGAATTATGATGGTCAAATCATAGCAGATGGAACACCAGATTATGTGTTGAAAAATTGCGAAAGTTTACTCACAGAATTTGGTGTATGGCATCCACAAGCTTGGGACCATGCCCCAGAATCATCTAAATTTTCACATAGTACAGATGATACGCTATTTGCCTATAAAAATGGTAATATTATTCGAGGAAAAAAACATTTGTTCCAAGTACCCGAATTAACTGTTCGTTCTGGAGAATGGATTACTATTACAGGGAAAAATGGTACAGGTAAAACAACATTATTAGAATCTATGATGCAACTAATAAAGTATGAAGGCGTTATGTCATATAAAAATACTACGTTAAAGAAAATTAAAGACGCAGCTCAACATATGTATTTAGTTTATCAAAACCCAGAATTACAATTCATAACAAATTCAGTTTATGAAGAGATATATATTCATTATAATCATCAAGAACCATCAATCGCTGAAAAAGAAACGATGAAACTATTAAAGTTATTACATTTAGAAGCTGTTAAAAATCAACATCCTTTTGAATTATCTATGGGACAAAAACGACGACTTAGTGTGGCCACTGCACTTAGTTCACGAGCAGAAATCATCTTACTTGATGAACCTACATTTGGACTGGATAGCCATAATACTTTTCAATTAATTGAACTATTCCAGGAAAGAGTTTCTAATGGACAAACCATTATTATGGTTACTCACGATCCTGAAATCATACATCGTTATCCAACACGTCGTTTAATAGCTGAAGACAACCAACTCATCGAGAAGGAAGGTGAATCAAATGTTTGAACGTTGGAAGAAACATTATTCCTTTGTAGATGACGTTAATATCATTACAAAACTTTTACTTGGTGTATCATTATTTATTTTCATTATTTTCGTTCACAATTTTGATTATATGATTTATATAACAATAATTATGTTTATTTTTTTAATGGCATTTAATGGGACTCAATTTAAAATCACCGGTGCATTTATTTTAGCCTCTGTCTTGTTTGCCTTATTATCATCATTATTTATGATTCTTTATGGTGATGGTACGCATATGTTATTTAAATGGGGGATTATTCAAATTAGTACTGAAAGCATCCTATGTGGTTTACATTTATCACTAAGAACTATAACAGTCTCTATGTTTGGTATTTTATTAGCATTGACATCCGAAATTGTAATGATTTTTTACAGTTTGATGCAACATTTAAAAGTAAAACCAAAAATTGCATATGCATTTATGGCTGCAATTAGAATGGTGCCTCTCATTTTCACTTCATTAATTCAATTAAGACGGTCATTGAAAATGCGTTATCAAATGATTGATGCTTCAAATTATAGAGGTCTAAAACGATTAAAACATTTATTGATACCTATATTAAGCCAAAATATTCGTCGAGCACATCAATTGTCTGTTGCGATGGAATCTAAGGGTTTTAAGGACGGTCCTAGAACCTATTATTATAAAGCACCATTTTCTTATAAAGATATTTTATTTATTATTTGCGTTGTGGCTATACTAATTATCGCATTTTATCTTTCACAATACTTTCCTATAACAGGCATTACTGATGCACGAGTATCAGGTTATACATCATAGATACAAGGAAGTGGGACAGTAATAATATTTTTCAAAATTTATTTCGTTGTAACCCCAGCTTGCTTAGCTTGTAGAATTTCTTAATGAAATTCTCTTTGCTAGGGCCCCAAACCCCAGCTTGCTTAGCTTGTAGAATTTCTTAATGAAATTCTCTTTGCTGGGGCCCCAAACCCCAGCTTGCTTAGCTTGTAGAATTTCTTTGAGAAAATTCTCTTTGCTGGGCCCCGCCTACCAGGCAAGGTTGATTAGAATTAAAAAAAGCTTGTTACAATGGCATTTTAAATCAGTCAACTACTGCCAATATATAATTGTAGCCTGAGTCATTGAATTATGTCTCAGGCTACAATTATATATTCACTTATTTTAATGCTTTATTTCCAATATCATTACGATAAAATAGATTATCACTCTTAATTTTTTCTACATTTTTATAAGCTGCTTTTTGCGCTTCTTCAATTGTTTCTCCTTTTCCAACAGCTAATATAACTCTGCCTCCTGAAGTAACAAATCCATCATCTTCTTTATGCAATCCACTCACAAAATAAGTATCATTTAATTCAAAGCCTGTTACTTTAGCTCCTTTTTCATAAGCACCTGGATATCCTTTAGAAGCTAGCATAACTCCTACAACAAAATCATCTTGCCATTGAAATAGAATAGGTTCTTTACGATCTAAAGCAACAATTTGAGCCATTAAATCACTTTCCAAACGACTTAATAAAACTTGAGCTTCAGGATCACCAAAGCGCGCATTAAATTCAATTACTTTCGGGCCTTCTGACGTTAAAATAGCACCAATATAAAGTAATCCAAAATAATCATAACCTTCAGCTTTCATCGCTTTTGCAATAGGCTGTGCAATATCTTTATTTGTGCGTTCTAAGACATCTTCAGTAATATGTGGCACCGGGCAATATGCACCCATTCCTCCAGTGTTTGGTCCTTCATCATTATCAAAAGCACGTTTATGGTCTTGCGCAATACAATCAAATGGAACTGCATAATCCCCGTTAATAAATGTCATTAATGAAAATTCTTCACCCTCTAAAAATTGCTCAAAGACCACTTCACCATGTTCTTCAGGATAAAGTGATTCTACTGCTTTAATTGCGTCTTCACGTGTTTCAGCAATGATTACACCTTTACCAGCAGCTAAACCATCTTTTTTAACTACAATTGGTAAATCACAATGATTTACATATGTCAGCGCATCTGTTTTGTTATTAGTTTCTTTATATTTTGCTGTTGGAATATTATATTTTTGCATAATTTTTTTAGCGAACAACTTAGATCCTTCAATTTGAGCTGCATCTTTATTAGGACCAAACACTTTAACTCCTGATTGACGTAATTTATCAGATAAACCATCAATTAATGGTTGTTCAGGACCAACAACCACCCATTCAACCTTATTTTCTTTAACAAAGTTTAAGATTGACTCATGATCAGACTCTGCAATCTCAGTATGCACTCTTGCAACATTAGCCATAGCATCATTACCTGGAATTACGTGCAATTGATCAATTAACGGTGATTGATGCAATTTATTTGCTAAAGCATGCTCTCGACCACCTGCTCCGATAACTAAAACATTCATTTATATTACCCCTTCCATTATTTTGAATGATTAATTAATGCTTAAAGTGACGCATGCCTGTAGTCACCATGGCAATACCATATTTATTCGCCATATCTATTGAGTCTTGATCTTTAATTGATCCACCCGGTTGTATGATGGCTTTGATACCATGTTTTGCAGCTAATTCAACCGTATCATCCATTGGGAAAAAGCCGTCTGATACTAAAGCAACATTGTCATTCATTTCTATAGCACGCTCTAAAGCTATTTTGGCTGAACCAACACGGTTCATTTGACCTGCACCAATGCCTACAGTTTGTTTGGTATTGCTCAATATAACAGCATTACTTTTAACAGATGGAATCACTTTCCAACCAAGTAGCATTGCATCCCATTGATCATCTGTAGGCGCTTTTTCAGTTACTACTTTCATGTCTTCTTTAGCTACCTCAAAATTATCTTTATCTTGAACTAAATACCCACCTGAAACTGAAACAAATTCTTCTTCACGATTATCAATCGTCATATCTATTTCTAATAGACGTATGTTTTTCTTTTTAGTTAAAATGTCTAAAGCTTCATCAGTAAATCTTGGAGCAATCACTACTTCTAAAAATATAGCATGTAATGTTTCAGCTAAATCAGCAGTTACTGTTCTATTTAATGCGATAATGCCACCAAAGATAGATTGATTATCTGCATCATAAGCATGTTTAAATGCAGTTTCAATATTGTCGCCAATACCAACACCACAAGGGTTCATATGTTTAATTGCAACCGCAGCAGGCTCTTTAAATTTCTTAACAAGTGAAAGTGCAGAATCAGCATCTTTAATATTGTTAAAACTTAAAGCTTTACCATGTAATTGTTTAGCACCTGCAATTGTGTGTTTGCTATTCGAAGTACGAACAAAACGCGCTGATTGCTGAGGGTTTTCACCGTATCTTAATTGTTCACTATCACCTTTGAAAAAACTTACAATGGCATGATCATATTCGTTCGTATGTGCAAAAACTTTAATCATTAATTCTTTACGGAAATCCTCATCGAGTCGGTCTTCCTTTATGCGTTCAATGACTTCATTATAATCAGCTGGATGTACAATTGTAGTCACATGTTTAAAGTTTTTAGCTGCAGCACGTAACATTGTAGGTCCGCCAATATCGATGTTTTCAATTGCTTCTGCTTCTGTTACATCCGGTTTTGCGACTGTTTTTTGGAAAGGATATAAGTTAACTACTACCATATCGATTAAATCAATATGTTGTTCTGATAACTGTTCTAAATGTTCAGGTTTATCACGATCTGCTAAAATGCCACCATGTACTGCCGGGTGTAATGTTTTAACACGTCCGTCCATAATTTCAGGAAATTGCGTTAATTCTGAAACAGATTTCACCGGTACAGAAGCATCTTCTAAAGCACCTTTAGTTCCTCCAGTTGAATATAATTCATAATCTAATTTGATTAAAGATTTAGCAAACTCCACTATTCCACTTTTGTTTGAGACACTTAAAATTGCTTTTTTCATTATTAGATTAACTCCTTATTTAATAACTTTAGCTATAACACTTGGATAAAGTTCATACTCCAAACGCTTTACACGTTCTTCCAAATTCTCTTTAGTATCGTCCTGTTTTATATCACATTGTCGTTGTTCAATAATTTCTCCCGTATCCATACCACTATCAACATAATGTACAGTTGAACCAGTTACCTTATCGCCACTATTAAACGCTTGTCCAATAGCATCTTTCCCCTTATATTTCGGTAATAGTGATGGATGGATGTTTAAAATTTTACCTTCGTAAGCGTCTAATAAATCAGGTCCAATTAATCGCATATAGCCAGCAAGTATTATCCACTCAACTTCTTCACGCTTTAACAGTTCTATTAAATGTTGTTCGTAATCTGCTTTAGTAGTGAAATCCTTAAGCTCATTTATATTAACTGCTACTTTTAATTGTTTTGCTCGTTCAACACAATATGCATCGTGATGATCAGTATATAATGAAGTAATTTCTATATTGTTGAGCTCCCCTTTATCTGCTTTTAGCACAATATTCTCAAAATTACTACCTGATCCAGATGCAAATATAGCTACTTTAGTCACTATTCTACCCCCTCAAGTAAAATGGGTGACTCTGCATTGGCAATAATTTCACCTATTTCGTAAGAAGAAATACCTTGTTGTTTTAAGATATCAAGTGTTTGTGCAACGTCTTTTTTATCTACTATGGCTGTGAAACCAATACCCATATTAAAGACATTGTACATTTCATCCGTTCCAATATTAGCTTGTTGTTGTAACCAATCAAATACTTTTGGTGTAGGAAAAGCTTGTGTATAAATTTTCGCTGCTAATCCATCAGGTAATCCACGTGGAATGTTTTCATAGAAACCACCACCAGTGATATGATTCATTCCTTTAATTTGAACAGCTTTTTTCAAAGCAAGAATTGGTTTAACATATAATTGCGTTGGGGCTAAAAATGTTTCTAAGTATGTACGACCATCAAAATCGTCATTTAAATCAATACCAGATTCTTTAATTAATTTACGTACTAAGCTATAACCATTTGAATGTATTCCATTAGAGGCTAAACCAATGATGGCTTGACCTTCTTGAATTGCTGATCCATCAATATAGTCGTCTTTCTCGACTGCTCCAACAGCAAATCCGGCAAGGTCATATTCACCTTCATGATACATTTCACCCATTTCAGCTGTTTCTCCACCAATAAGTGCAGTGTTAGTCTCTTCGCATCCATCACTTACACCTTTAACAATCTGTTCGATTACTTCCGGAATAACTTTATTCGTTGCAATATAATCTAAGAAATATAATGGCTCAGCACCAGTAGTCAAAATATCATTTACACACATTGCTACTGCATCTATTCCGATTGTATCGTGTTTATCATTATCAATAGCCAATTTCAATTTAGTACCAACACCATCTGTACCAGAAACTAGTACCGGCGCCTTCATATTTAATTGAGACAAATCAAAGGTAGCACCAAATCCACCTAAACCACCAAGTACCTCTTTACGCATTGTTCGTTTAACATGACTAGACATTCTCTCAACCGCTTCATAACCTGCATGAATATCAACACCTGATTGTTCATAAGCTTTAGACATGAATATTACCCTCTCTATCAAAGTAGTGTTTATGATTATTAATATAATCCTGTTGACGTTGACTTAAGTTCTTATAATATTTATCTTCGTAATCAAATAGTCCTGCTGGATAATCACCTGTAAAGCTCTCTACACATAAACCACTATACGGTGCGTCATAATTTAATCCAATCGATTCAATTAGACCGTCTACGCTTAAATAAGATAATGAGTCTGCACCAATATAATCACAAATTTCTTTAGGTGACTTACTTGCAGATATGAGTTCAGCAGTCGTTGAAACATCTATTCCGTAAAAGCTTGGGAACATAAATTCTGGAGAAGCGATTCTTACGTGAACTTCTTTTGCTCCGGAGTCTTTTAACATTCTGACAATACGTTTACTCGTTGTTCCACGTACAATTGAATCATCAACTAAAACAATTCGTTTACCTTCTACGATATCCTTGACTGCCGACAATTTAACGCGGACACCTTGTTCTCTTAACTCTTGAGTCGGTTGGATAAATGTACGAGCTACATATTGGTTCTTCACCAACCCCATTTCATAAGGTAGGTGGCTTTCTTCAGCATACCCACTTGCAGCTGATAATGATGAGTTGGGTACACCAATAACCATATCTGCATTTGCAGGGCTTTCTTGTGCTAATTTTTTTCCAGATGCTTTACGAACAGCATGAACATTTTTGCCAGCAATAGTAGAATCAGGACGAGCGAAATAAATATATTCCATAGCTGAGATTGCTGTATTTGTATGACTCGTATATGATTTCACTTCAATACCTTCATTATTAATAACAACATATTCTCCGGCATGGATATCTTGCACGTATTCAGCACCTAATACATCAATGGCACATGTTTCACTAGCTAAGATGTACGTGTCATCTTGCATTTTACCTACTACCAGTGGACGGATAGCATTAGGATCTACTGCTCCATATAATGCATCTTTAGTAAGTATTGCAAATGTGAATCCGCCTTTAATTTGTCGCAAGCTCTCTTTTAAGGCTTCTTCAAAAGTTGGCGCTTTACTTCTGCGTATTAAATGCATAATCACTTCAGTGTCAGATGAAGAATGGAAGATTGCACCATGTTTTTCCAAATATTGACGTAACGTCTGGGCATTAATTAAATTACCATTGTGGCAAATCGCAACGCTCATATCGTAAAAGTGATATAAAAATGGTTGTATATTTTCAATCCCTTTATTACCTGATGTGGCGTAGCGAACATGGCCTATGGCGTTGTGTCCATCTTTAAGTTGATCCATTTGATCACCTTTTATTGCTTCTGTTAACAATCCAAGACCACGTTCACCTTTTAAAACTTCTCCATCTGATACAACAATACCTGCACCTTCTTGACCACGATGTTGTAAACTGTGAAGTCCCATATAGGTTAATTGGGTGGCTTCTGAATGATTCCAAATGCCGAACACACCACATTCTTCGTTTAATCCACTGTAGTTAAACATTGTGCAATTGCTCCTTCCCAACTTTCTTTAATCTCTGAGACTTTTTCAACAATCGAACTTTGAGCATTAGTAACTTTAAATTCATCAACATCTGTTAATTGACCAATTTCTACAGCTCCCTCAATATTTAACGTCTGTCCTTCTTTAACAACAATAATATATCGACCTTGCGTTTCACTAAACAATTGTGCATCTGAAAGGTCAATGGAAGCTTCTAATCCTAAACCATAATGAGCACTGATACGTGCTAAAGTGATCAATAAACCACCTTTACCAACTGTTTGTACGTGAGAAGCCACGCCACTTCTAATCGCATTCTTGACTGCTTCTCCTTTATTAGCTTCATCGCTTAAATCAATCGCTTCAAATTCATGATTGACTTTACCGTATAATAATTTTTCAACTTGACTACCACCAAAGTCATCTCTTGTTTCACCAACTAAATATAATTTATGACCAGCTTCAGGATGGAAATCATTTAGATAATCAATGTCATCTATCAAACCTACCATTCCTACGACAGGCGTTGGGAAAATGGATGTGCCACGTGTTTCGTTATAGAGTGATACGTTACCTGAAACTACCGGTGTTTTTAATACTTCACACGCTTCTGACATACCTTTCGTTGAATCAATTAACTGCTGATAGATTTCTTTCTTTTCAGGAGAGCCATAATTTAAGCAATCCGTCATAGCAAGTGGTGTTGCACCTACTGCTATTAAATTTCGATAGGCTTCAGCTACGACCATTTTTCCACCTTCATAAGGCTGATTAAACACATAACGCGCTTCGCCATCAATTGTAGAGGCTACAGCTTTATTCGTACCTTCAACACGAACAACTGAAGATTGTAAACCTGGTTTAATGATAGTATTGGCACCAACTTGTTGATCATATTGTTCATACAAATAATGTTTTGAGGCAATCGTTGGATGTATTAGAAGTTTCTTGAATGTTTCTTCGACATTTATAGAGCTATAGTCATTTTTAGATGTGTTATACTCTTTCACTTCACCTTCTAAAACATAGACCGGCGCTTCATCTGCAAGTGATTGAACCGGTATATCCGCGAATACTTCATCTTCATATTTAAGTACGAAGCGGTCAGTATTTGTTACCTCACCGATAACTGCACTATCAAGTTCATGTTTTTCAAATAAATCTAAAAATTTTTGTTCAGTACCTTTTTCAACTACTAATAACATTCTTTCTTGTGTTTCAGAAAGCATCATTTCATAAGGTGAAATACCTGGTTCTCGTGTAGGTACTTGATCTAAATGTAATTCAAGACCACTGCCACCTTTAGCTGCCATTTCTGATGATGAAGATGTTAAACCAGCGGCCCCCATATCTTGAATACCAACTAATTCGTCGAAAGTAATCGCTTCTAATGTGGCTTCCATTAATTTTTTACCTACAAAAGGGTCACCAATTTGAACAGATGGTCTTTTACTTTCACTTTCTTCAGTTAACTCTTCAGATGCAAAAGTTGCACCATGAATACCATCACGGCCTGTTTTTAAACCTACATAAATGACTGAGTTACCATCACCTTTAGCAGTCCCTTTTTGAATCATGTCATGATCAATAACACCTACACACATGGCATTAACCAATGGATTTCCATCATAGCGATCATCAAATTCAATTTCTCCTGCCGTAGTTGGTATACCAATACAATTACCGTAACCACCAATACCACGGACAACGCCTTTTAATAAACGTTGATTTTGTTTTACTGATAATTCACCGAATCGTAGACTGTTTAACAGATTGATTGGTCTAGCTCCAATTGATACGATATCTCTAATGATGCCACCTACACCAGTTGCAGCACCTTGATAAGGTTCGATAGCTGACGGATGGTTATGTGATTCAACTTTAAATACTACTGCTTGATTATCACCAATATCCACAACACCTGCGCCTTCACCTGGTCCCATTAAGACATGCTCACCAGTAGTTGGAAATTGTTTTAAGAATGGTTTAGAGTGCTTATAAGAACAGTGCTCACTCCACATAACCGAGAAGATGCCTATCTCTGTAAAATTAGGTTCTCTTCCTAATATTTCACAAACTTTGTTATATTCTGCGTCACTTAAGCCCATATCTTGATATAATTTTTCAAACTTAATTTCTTCAATACTAGGTTCGATAAACTTAGACATTTTGTTCCCTCCAACTATTAACCATTGCTTCAAATAATTTCACGCCACTGTCAGTTCCAAGAATTTTTTCAAGCGCACGTTCAGGGTGTGGCATCATTCCGCAAACATTACCTGCTTTATTTACAATACCTGCAATATTTTCATGAGAGCCATTTGGATTATCTTCATATGTTAAGATAATTTGATTATTTTCAACTAATTCGTTATATATGTCATCTGTGCAATAATAATGACCTTCGCCATGCGCTACTGGATAAACTACAATTTCATTTTCACCATACAAATTTGTAAAAGGAGTTTGATTATTAGCAATTTTTAGATTTTCATTTCTGCTAATAAATAAATGAGAATCATTATGAAGTAATGCACCAGGTAATAAACCAATCTCAGTGAGAATTTGGAATCCGTTACATACACCTAGAACGGGTTTGCCATCATTAGCCAAGCGCTTTACTTCGTTAATTATTGGTGCTACACTCGCCATTGCACCTGAACGTAAATAGTCTCCAAATGAAAAACCACCAGGAATTAATACGCCATCATAACCTTCCAATGATGTCTCACGATAATCAACATAATCTGCTTGCGCACCTGACTTAATCGCTGCGTTGTACATATCTCTATCACAATTAGATCCTGGGAATACGAGAACTGCAAATTTCATTTTATGCATTCTCCTTTTCGTCAACGATTTTATAACTATATTCTTCAATTACAGTATTTGCGAATAACTTTTCGCTTAATGTCGTCACAATGTTATCGACCGCTTCATCAGTTGCTTCGTCAACCGTCATGTATAAAACTTTACCTACACGAATATCATTAACTTGTTTATAACCTAAGTCGTGAACAGCTCGATTTAGTGCTTGTCCTTGAGTATCTAACACCTGTGGTTGTAATGTAATGTGAAGTTCAATAGTTTTCATTATTTTAATTCCTCCAATTTATTTAAAAATGTTGTATATGTGTCAATAAGTGAACCTGTATCATTGCGATAGACGTCTTTATCAAAGTTAGAATCAGAATATTTATCCCAAATACGACATGTATCTGGAGAAATTTCATCAGCTAATAAAATTTTACCGTCAGAAGTTTTACCAAATTCAACTTTAAAATCAACTAATCTTAAATCCATCTCATCCATCAATTGAACTAATACTTTATTAATATCTTTAGCCATAGTTTTTAGTGTTTCAATTTCACTATCGTTCGCTATTTTTAAAAGTTTAACGTGATCATCCGTAATTAATGGATCATTTAAGTCATCATTTTTATAGAAAAATTCAACTAACGGTGCTTCGAATTCATAACCTTTGTTAAAACCTAAGCGTTTCGTTATAGAACCTGTTGCTATGTTACGTACTACAACTTCTAGTGGAATGATTTTAACTTCTTCAACTAATTGTTCCATTTCAGAAAGCTGCTTAATAAAATGACTCGCAATTCCATGTTGAGCTAAATATTCAAATATTATAGAGGTAATTTGATTATTTAATCGTCCTTTACCTTCCATTTTGTCTTTTTTTGCACCATTACCAGCCGTAACTTCATCTTTATACTCAACTCTCAATTGACCTACATTGTCTGTTGAGAAAATTCTTTTCGCTTTTCCTTCATATAATAGCGCCATTAACTATTCTCCCCCTTCAAACTGTTTGAGCATATCTTTCTCAGTTTCATCGACATTATTCGTTAAAATTGTCATATGCCCCATTTTACGATTAGGTTTACGTTCAGGTTTCCCATAAATATGAACATGCCATTCTGGATGATTAGCAAACTTATCTTCTAATAAATCTAAATCGCGACCCAACAAATTCATCATCACTGCAGGTTTTAAAATTTCAATTTCTTTTGGAAGATTTTGTCCAGTAACTGCTAATATATGTGTATCAAATTGTGAATAATCACAAGCTTCAATTGAATAATGTCCGGAATTGTGTGGTCGTGGTGCAATTTCATTTACATATAATTGATTTGATTTATCGATGAAGAATTCGACTGTAAACGTACCTACAAAATGTACCTCATTAATAATTTTATTTACTTCATCTCTAGCTTCTTGTTCCTTATCACTTCTCGCAGGCACAATGGTTTTAAATAATATTTGATTTCGATGTTCATTTTCTTGAAGAGGGAAATACGTAATTTGTTTTTGGTTACCAATCGTAACAGTTAAAGAAACTTCGAGTGCAATATCAAGAAATTGTTCTGCTACACACTCTTGTTGTGAAATGAGATCTTTAGCTTCTTGAATGGATTCTTCATTTTTAACTAAGACTTGTCCTTTACCGTCGTATCCACCAAAACGCGTTTTAACTATAAATGGATATCCTAATTGATTAATCACAACATTTAGGTCTTTTTCCTCTTTAATAGGTAAAAAAGGAACAATTTTAGATCCTGCTTGTTGTAATGTTTGTTTTTCAGTTAAACGATCTTGTAATAATTGAATAGCTTGATAACCTTGAGGAATATTGAATTTTTGAGTTAGACGAATAAGTTGTTCAGCTGAAATATTTTCAAACTCATAAGTGATTACATCAGATTTCTCACCGAGTTCATGCAAAGCTTCTTCATCGTCATAAGCGGCAGTTATAAATTCGTGAGCTACTGATTTACACGGACTATCAGGGTTAGGGTCTAAACAAATGACTTTAAAACCCATTTTTTGAGCAGATTGAGCCATCATTTTACCTAATTGACCGCCTCCAATAATACCAATCGTGTCACCGAACTTTAATTTACTGAAGTTCATTTTGCATTTCACCAACTTTATCTACTAGACTTTGCTCATATTCATCTAAATGTTTACGAACTGATTCATTACTAATACTTAAAATTCTCGCAGCTAATATCCCAGCATTTTTTGCACCTGCATTACCTATTGCAGTTGTAGCCACCGGAATACCTCCTGGCATTTGAACAATCGATAATAAAGAATCCAATCCTTTTAAACTTTTTGACTCAATCGGTACTCCTATAACAGGTATTGTTGTCATTGATGCAACCATTCCTGGTAGATGTGCAGCGCCACCTGCACCAGCAATAATGACATCGTATCCATGTGTTCTAGCTTGACTTGCAAATTCATACATTAATTTAGGCGTACGATGTGCCGAAACGACTTTCTTATCGTACGGTATTTCGAATTTATCTAACATCGCACAACTTTCTTGCATAACCTTCCAATCTGAAGAACTACCCATAATAACCGCTACTTTCACGTTGTACACCCTTTCAAAAGTTTGAAATTTATTTACGATTAGTTGTATATTACAGATATAGCATAACAATCATGAGATGCTTTTTCAATCAAAAATCGAACTTTAACTTAATTTTTACTTTTAATTTACGTCTTTCGGCTATCGATTGACGTGACAGAAGATTTAAAGTTAAGGTATAAGTATGATTTAAACAAACAAGGAGGAATTTTTTGTGGTTGCAAAAATTTTAGATGGGAAACAAATTTCTAAGGACTACAGACAAGGTTTACAAAATCAAGTTGAAGCTTTAAAAGAAAAAGGTTACACACCAAAATTATCCGTAATCTTAGTAGGTAATGATGGTGCGAGTCAAAGCTATGTAAACTCTAAAAAGAAAGCTGCTGAAAAAATCGGTATGATTTCTGAAATTGTTCATTTAGATGAGGATACTTCTGAAGAAGATGTATTAAAAGAATTAGACCGTTTAAACAATGATGATTCAGTAAGTGGAATATTAGTTCAAGTACCTCTTCCTAAACAAGTAAGTGAACAAAAAATCTTAGATGCGATTAATCCTGAAAAAGACGTTGATGGCTTCCACCCCTCAAATATCGGTAAGTTATATATTGATGAGCAAACTTTTGTTCCATGTACGCCACTAGGCATTATGGAAATTCTTAAACATGCTGATATTGATTTAGAAGGTAAAAATGCAGTTGTTATTGGTCGTAGCCATATTGTCGGTCAACCAGTATCAAAATTATTATTACAAGCTAACGCTACAGTAACTATTCTACATTCACGTACTAAAGACATGCATAGCCATTTGAAAGATGCTGATGTTATTGTCAGTGCAGTTGGTCAACCAGGTTTAGTAACTAAAGATGATGTAAAAGAAGGCGCTGTTATTGTTGACGTTGGTAACACTCCAGATGAGAATGGTAAATTAAAAGGTGACGTTGAATTTGAAGAAGTTAAAGAAGTTGCCGGTGCAATTACGCCAGTTCCAGGTGGCGTTGGCCCATTAACAATAACTATGGTGCTTAATAATACATTATTAGCTGAAAAAATGCGTCGTGGCATTGAATAATATAATTATTCTTACTTAAACTATATGTATGTTGAGTAAGTCGTTTAAATTTCAATTAAACAAAGCGAAATAAAAGCACAGGGATGATGTTTATTAAATATCATCCCTGTGCTTTATTCATTTATAATTTATACAAAATCTTATTAATAAATATCTATTTCAATATTAAACTGCAACACTTAATTTTGGTACAAATGTTTCATAATGAATATGACTTTGATCAACATCTAATGCTTTTAATACTTCAATAACAGATTGAATGAATTTAGCACCACCACAAACATAAATCTCTGTATTTTCACTTATATATTTTTCTAAGTATTCTTTAGTTAAATAGCCATTTTTTTCGCGATCATAAAGTTCATATTTTGCTTTGTCTGATTTTTGACTAATATTTTCTAAATATGAAGTGAATGGTGTATCATTGACATCTCCAGTTACTTGAATAAATTGAGCATTACTATCTTTAACAACCACTTCATTAAACATTGAAACTAATGGTGTAACACCGATACCCGCACCAATAAATAATTGAGGCTTTTCAGGATTTGCAACCGCAAATGGACCTACGGGTGCTGATAAATTAATTTTGTCTCCTTCTTTTAATTCATCATGCAATATAGTTGAAACTTCACCTTCATGGTCAGTTGTCACATCACGTTTAACAGCAAATGTTAAACGCTCGTTTTCTCCAGATACAATTGAATAATGTCGTTTTGCGCGATATGGCATTTTTTCACTACTTACATCCACAGTGATGTATTCACCAGGTGTAAATTGACTTAAATCATAGTCAGTAGATTTAACTGTGAAAGCTTTGATATCTGAAGATAATTGTTCGATTTTTTCGATTTCAAAAGGTTGGAAACCTTCCCAAAGCATACTAGCATAGATATCTTTTTCAACTTGAATAAACACATCTGCGATTTCTTGATAAGCTTTCTTCCAAGTTTGTATGATTGGATGATCATCTTCTAGTCCTACTACTGCCTTTATTGCTTCTATTAAATTTTCTCCAACAATGTCATAACCTGCCGGCGGAACTTCTAATGCACAATGTTTATAAGCGATTTCTTTAACTACAGGCATGATGTTGCCTAAATTATCAATATTAACAGCTGCTGCTAAAACACTTTGCGCTAATGCAGTTGATTGAAATCCTTTTTGTTGGTTCGTTTGGTTAAACATATTTTTTAATTCTGGATGTTGATTGAACATTCTATTGTAAAAATATGAGGTTATTTCAGTCCCTTTCTCTTGTAATACTGGTACCGTTTCTTTGATAATGCCTTTTTCTTTTTCATTTAACATGAAAGTCACTCCCATTTAGTTAAATATTTCAAACCTTTTCCAAATTCATTCTATTCCAATTTGCAAAATTTTTAAATCAATTGTAATTAAATTCACAAATTGTTCATTTTACATAATCTTAATATATATTTTTCTTCTTATTATTTAAATTCTTAAAATAATACGATATATTAGGACTATAGTATGATGTTTATTTTCAGAATATATTGTATAGTTTAATTAAATTACTCAATGACTTTATTTTTTTAACGGAGGTTAACTTAATGAATAAACTAATCCAGTCACTTTCAGCGCTAGGCGTCTCCGCAACTCTAGTTACCCCCAACTTAAGTGCAGAAGCAACAACTAATCACTCCCCGGAGCTTAGAGGTGTGAATGATATCGTAATCGAAAAAGGCCAAAATTATAATCTACTAAATGGAATTAGTGCTTATGATAAAGAAGATGGTGATTTAACACATAAGATCACTGTAGATGGTCATGTTGATACTTCTAAAGTAGGCAAATATAAAGTGAAATATAATGTCATTGATTCAGATGGTGCAGAAGAAACTTCAACTCGATACATAGAAGTTAAATAATATGACAAATTTTTGAGATGAGATGAATAATCTCATCTTTTTTTGTGTCAAAAACCCTTGAAAACATTGAAATTGATAACGTTTCTCAACTGCATGCGTATTTCACTTAAATTTGTCATTTTTCACAGAATAGACACATAATTTTAACAAATCTTACATTCCCCGTCATTCCTATTGTTTCTAGTTGTTTCCTATATATAATTATAATTTTTTTCGGATAAGTACTTGTAAATATTGCGTAATAAACTAAAATTAATGATAAGCCCTACATTTGTAGTATTAGGAGGTCAAAAAAGTGTCAAAATTTAAGTCTTTGCTTCTAATGTTCGGCACGCTAATTTTACTTAGTGGTTGTTCGAGTGTTGAAGTATTTAATGCAAAAGGGCCAGTAGCAAGTAGTCAGAAGTTCTTGATTATCTATTCAATCATCTTCATGCTTGTTATTGTTGCTGTTGTACTTACTATGTTCGCTATTTTTATTTTCAAGTATAGCTACAATAAAAACAGCGAAACTGGTAAGATGCACCACAATTCTTTAATTGAAACAATTTGGTTTGTGGTACCTATCATTATCGTAATTGCTTTATCTATTCCAACAGTTAAAACTTTATACGATTATGAGAAACCACCAGAAAGTAAGGAAGATCCAATGGTTGTATACGCAGTAAGTGCTGGATACAAATGGTTCTTCGCTTATCCAGAACAAAAAGTTGAAACGGTTAATACTTTAACTATTCCTAAAAATCGTCCTGTAGTATTCAAATTACAATCTATGGATACGATGACAAGTTTCTGGATTCCTCAACTAGGTGGTCAAAAATATGCCATGACTGGCATGACAATGAATTGGACTTTACA
The DNA here is from genome assembly GCF_003217445.1 of Staphylococcus sp. AtHG25. Classification (NCBI taxonomy): domain Bacteria; kingdom Bacillati; phylum Bacillota; class Bacilli; order Caryophanales; family Staphylococcaceae; genus Staphylococcus; species Staphylococcus sp. AtHG25. The sequence goes on from NZ_QJSN01000002.1 coordinate 110,849, forward strand.
AGCCGATCAAACAGGTACTTTCAGAGGTCGTAACTCAAACTTCAATGGTGAAGGTTTCTCTCGCCAAACGTTTAAAGTACACTCTGTAGACCAAAGTGAATTCGATTCTTGGGTTAAAGATGCTAAGAGCAAGAAAACACTTAGCCAAGATGAGTTCGATAAACAACTCTTACCAAGTACACCTAATAAAGAATTGACATTCAGTGGTACTCATATGGCATTCGTTGACCCTGCAGCTGATCCAGAGTACATCTTCTACGCTTACAAACGTTACAATTATGTTCAAAAAGATCCTAACTTTGTAGCTGAGAAGGACTTATACAAAGATGTTACTGATAAACCACAAAAACCAGCTCGTAAGGTTCAAATCACTAACGCTAACTATAAGCGTCATGGTATGAAACCTATGATTCTTGGTAACAATGATCCTTATGATTATGAATTCAAGAAAGAAGAAGATCATAACTCTAAGGAAATGGAAAAAATCAGTAAAAGTGCAAAAGACGAAAATGCGTCTAAATTTGGTAGCAAAGCAGACAATGATCATGGAGGTGGACATTAATGAATTTTCCATGGGATCAATTGCTCGTTAAAGGTAACTGGATGATTACAATGGCACAAATTGGTGCGCCATTCCTAGTTATTGGTTTAATCGCAGTAATTACTTACTTCAAGTTATGGAAATATCTTTACAAAGAATGGTTCACATCCGTAGACCATAAAAAAATCGGTTTAATGTACTTAATTTGTGCCGTACTTATGTTCGTTCGTGGTGGTATTGATGCATTACTATTACGTACTCAATTAACAATTCCAGATAATACTTTCTTGGAATCAAATCACTATAACGAAATCTTCAGTACGCACGGCGTTATCATGATTATCTTTATGGCTATGCCATTCGTATTTGGTTTATGGAACGTAGTCGTTCCACTACAAATTGGGGCTCGTGATGTGGCGTTCCCAGTTATGAATAACATTAGTTTCTGGTTATTCTTCGTTGGTATGATTTTATTCAACCTTTCATTCATTATTGGTGGTTCACCAGCGGCTGGTTGGACAAACTACGCACCATTAGCTGGTGAATTTAGTCCAGGCCCAGGTGTTAACTATTACCTAGTCGCAATACAGATTTCAGGTATTGGTACTTTAATGACTGGTATTAACTTCTTCGTAACAATACTTAGATGTAAAACACCAACAATGAAATTCATGCAAATGCCTATGTTTACTGTAACAACATTTATTACGACTTTAATCGTAATTCTTGCGTTCCCAGTATTCACAGTTGTACTTGCATTAATGACTACTGACCGTGTATTTGGAACTGCATTCTTTACAGTTGCCGATGGCGGTATGCCAATGTTATGGGCAAACTTTTTCTGGGTATGGGGGCACCCTGAGGTTTATATCGTTATCTTGCCTGCATTTGGTATTTATTCAGAAATTATTCCAACATTTGCTCGTAAACGTTTATTCGGACACCAAAGTATGGTGTGGGCAACTGCTGGTATCGCATTCTTAAGTTTCTTAGTTTGGGTTCACCATTTCTTCACAATGGGTAATGGTGCTTTAATCAACTCATTCTTCTCAATTTCAACAATGTTAATCGGTGTACCAACCGGGGTTAAATTATTTAACTGGTTATTAACATTATATAAAGGACGTATTACGTTCGAGTCACCTATGCTATTCTCATTAGCCTTCATCCCTAACTTCTTATTAGGTGGGGTTACAGGTGTAATGTTAGCGATGGCATCAGCTGACTATCAATACCATAATACTTATTTCTTAGTAGCTCACTTCCACTATACATTGGTTACTGGTGTTGTATTTGCCTGCCTAGCTGGTTTAATCTTCTGGTATCCTAAGATGATGGGTTACAAATTAAACGAAAAATTAAATGCGTGGTGCTTCTGGTTATTCATGATTGGATTTAACGTATGTTTCTTACCACAATTCATTCTTGGATTAGACGGAATGCCTCGTCGTTTATACACTTATATGCCTTCTGATGGTTGGTGGTTATTAAACCTAATCTCTACTATTGGTGCATTATTAATGGCTGTTGGTTTCCTATTCTTAGTAGTAAGCATTGTATACAGTCATATCAAAGCTCCACGTGAAGCTACTGGAGATAACTGGGATGGTCTTGGACGTACTTTAGAGTGGTCTACTGCTTCTGCAATTCCACCTAAATACAACTTTGCTATCACTCCAGATTGGAATGACTATGATACATTTGTTGATATGAAAGAACATGGTCGTCATTATTTAGATAACCATAATTATAAAGACATTCATATGCCAAACAATACACATACAGGTGTAATTATGGGTATATTCATGTTATTAGGTGGTTTCTTCTTAATTTTCGAAACTGTAATCCCTGCTGCAATCTGCTTAGTAGGTATTCTTGGTTCATTAGTTTACCAAAGTTTCGTACAAGATCATGGTTATCATATCCCTGCTTCTGAAGTTGCTGAAAATGAAGCTCGTTTAAGAGAAGCTCGTATTAAAGAAAGGGAGGCTGTAGGTCATGAGTCATGATACAAATACTGTTGATTCACGTACGCACGAAGGTCAATTAAATAAACTTGGCTTCTGGATTTTCCTTACAGCCGAATTCTCATTATTCGGTACTTTGTTCGCAACGTTATTAACGTTGCAACATGGTGGTGATTATGCTGGCAAAATGACAACAGAATTATTCGAGTTACCGCTTGTATTAATTATGACGTTTGCCTTATTAATTAGTTCTTACACATGTGGTATTTCAATTTATTACATGCGTAAAGAAAAACAAAACTTAATGATGTTCTGGATGATTCTTACTGTCCTTTTAGGTCTAGTGTTCGTTGGATTCGAAATTTACGAATTTGCTCACTATGTTTCTGAAGGTGTAACACCACAAATTGGATCTTATTGGTCTAGTTTCTTCATCCTATTAGGTACACACGGTGCTCACGTATCATTAGGTATTGGTTGGATCATTTGTTTATTAATTCAAGTGGCTACACGTGGTCTTAATAAATTTAATGCTCCTAAATTATTTATTGTAAGTTTATACTGGCACTTCTTAGATGTTGTTTGGATCTTCATCTTCACTGCCGTATATATGATAGGGATGGTGTATAGCGGATGAATACAATCGTAAAACATACAGTCGGCTTTATTGCCTCAATCGTCTTGACGTTATTAGCAGTTTTCGTAACTCTATACACAAACATGACATTCCATGCTAAAACAACAATCATCTTTGGCTTTGCTTTTATTCAAGCTGCAGTTCAATTATTAATGTTCATGCACTTAACTGAAGGTAAAGATGGTCAAGTACAATCGTTCAAAGTTATCTTTGCGATTATCATCACATTAGTGACTGTTATTGGTACGTATTGGGTTATGCAAGGTGGACATTCTCACCACTTATAATTTAATATTTATCTCACACAAAGAACCTGTTATGAAACTCGTCAAAGTTTCAAACAGGTTCTTTCTATATGCTTTCATTACATACCTTATTTAAGTTATCTTTAATTTAAATCATTTATTGTGAAGGAGATGCATTTGAATAATGACTTTACCTATAATCATAGATACTGATCCAGGAATTGATGATGCTGCTGCATTGAGTGTTGCCCTATCACATCCATTCTTCAATGTAAAAATGATTTCCACAGTCAATGGAAATGTCAATATAGAAAAAACGACTGCTAATGCTCTGAAATTGAAAGCCTTCTTCAATAGTGACGTACCTGTTCACAGAGGTTCTGCAAAACCGTTAATTAATAAAGCAATAGATGCAAGCCAAGTTCATGGTGAAAGTGGTATGGATGGATACGACTTCCCATCTATATCAAATGACCAATTAGCTTCTACTAACTCAATAACTGCAATGAAGGAGATACTTTTACATTCAAACACCCCTATTACGCTTATAGCGTTAGGTCCACTTACGAATATTGCTCTATTGATAAGTACGTTTCCTGAAGTTAAAGATCATATTAAAGAAATTGTCTTAATGGGGGGAAGTTCAGGACGAGGTAATGTAACGCCACTTGCAGAGTTTAATATCTATAGTGATCCTGAAGCAGCGCATATTGTTTTTGAGAGTGACCTTCCCATCACTATGATTGGACTTGATTTAGCACGACAATCGCTGTTAACTCATGACTATTTAGCGTCATTTGAACATATGAGTAGAACAAGTTCAATGCTCTATCAAATCTTTCAACATTATAAAGAGAAAGACTTCGCTAAAGGGTTAAAATTATATGATGTCTTCACAGTATTATATTTACTTGATCCTGAAAGCTATGAAACGATACTAGCTAGTGTACGAATTGAATTACATGGCACATTGACCAAGGGAGCTACAGTTGTTGATTACGACTCCCCCTATCCAAATTGTAAAATTGTTACTTCAAGTCTAAATAAGAACTACTGCTCAATTTTTAAAGACACAATTAAATAATTCATTTTAATTAAAAAAGCTATAACAAAATGCATCTTTATTACATTTCGTTATAGCTCTCTTTATTTGGTTTCATAAATATTTTGACCAAGTAATTGATAATAAATATGAGAAATAATTGACTCATTTGACACTTTAGAATAATCAACTTTATTCGTAGCCAGTACAATAATATAATCTTCATTAAAATATACCGTAAATATTTGACCGAAAAACACACCATTAATTCGATTGACTTGAGGAGTCGAATAGAATCCATATCTATAAGATTCTGGATATTTAGTGCTCCCAATTTCTTGAAGTAAAGATGTTGTAACTGCTTGATTGAAAATATTATTTTGCTGTAAATCATTAACTAATCTAGCCATATCATGTGTAGACATAAATAAATTTCCTGCACCATAATATTGATCTAATACATTCGGATTCATCGTTTTTAGTTTATTATTTTTTACTTTATATCCAGTGGCCATATTCTTTTTATAAGGCTTTTCATTAAAGAAAGCACTATGCTCTAAATGATAGGGTTCTGCTAGTAATTTATAATAATTTTCCACATAAGAATGATGTGTTACTGCTTCTATAACTTGCGCAAGAACTAGATAGTTAGCATCGTTATATAAATGCTTATGATAATATTTACTATTAATCCCTCTTCTTTGAATATCATGAACTGCCCCATCTAAACTCTTTGTATTAGGATTAGCATTAAATTTATATAAACCACTTCTATGTAACATTAAATCTTTCAATGTAATTGTTTTATTTGTCTTAAACCATGGCAAATACTTAGTAACAGGGTCATTAATATTAATTTTGTTTGATAATTCTAAGTGTTTGAGTACTAAGCCAGTAGTGAATTTTTGAGCTGATCCAATTAAATACATCGTATTTGCATTGCTTTTTTTCTTACTGCTAATATTTTGATAACCATACCCTTTATCAAGCATTAATTTTCCATCTTTTAAAACTGTAATTGATCCATTGAAATGAACATTTTTTAAATACGTATTAATTTGTTCAATATTATCATCTTTTGCTTGAACCGTTTTGAGCTTATCAACTGTTTTATGGCTTTTATCACGATGTTCTATATAAGCCTTATTATCATTAACATTGTTATATTCACTGTCCTTAATACTATAGTTAGTAATTTTAATGACGAATAATATAATGAGAAGTATTAAAACAATTAATACTAAAATAAAAGCTATAATTTTTAATTTGTTATTTTTCATGGGGTCCCTCTTACGTCTAATATAGAAGTATATCTAAATTAAAACCTATTCTATCTAAATCATTTTTTATTCGTTTAATATTTTATATTATATAACACAACATCATTGAATTCATCTTACTTTAATCATACAGTTATAATTTTTTATTACATCGTACTTTAGTATGATAAAGTATTATCTAATATTGCTTAATCATCTTTTGTAAATTCTATTTTAATAATGTAAATTTTGTATTAAACTTAAAGTTGTAATTCTCTCCAAAAAGTAATACAATTTAAGGCTATGAGAGTATACATTATATATAATTGCACCATCCTTACAACTTTGAATACAAGCAAAAAATATAAATTTATTTTTGATTTTATACTTCATGTTAAATAAAAATGTAACGATTTTTATTTTTCAAATCATAAAATCTCTTATAAAAGATAATATGTATAGGAGCAAATGCTATGAACCGATTTTTAAAATATTTTATGATGTTACTTACACTAGTACTAATCGTTGTTCCTGTAATTTTTATCATCAATTTGTATAAAACTTCTGAAAGTGCAATGCAAGCCTCATATGATAAATCTGATTCGAAGCGTCAATCAAACATACGCGAAGGAAAAGTAAACCCTTCTAAAGATGCAGTTTCAATCTTATTTTTAGGAATTGATGATAATGAAGGTCGTCGTAAAAATGGCCAAACTACAGAACATTCAAGAACGGATTCTATGATTCTTTCTACCCTCAGTCCTGAAAAGCGTCAAATACGATTACTTAGTATCCCACGTGATACGATTAGTTATATACCAAAAGTTGGTTATTACGACAAGATAACTCACGCACATGCTTTCGGAGGACCTGTAGCTGCTATGGATTCTGTCGAGGCGACATTAAACGTTCCTGTTGATTATTATGTACGAGTAAATATGGATGCCTTCGTTGAGGCAGTTGATGAACTTGGCGGTATTTATTATGACGTCCCTTACGACTTAAATGAGCCTAATACAGACGATAGCGGTAGAATTAAAATTAAAAAAGGCTATCAAAAACTTAATGGTGATGAAGCGCTAGCCGTTGCAAGAACACGACATCACGATTCTGATTTAAAACGTGGCGAAAGACAAATGGATTTAATTAAATTATTATTCCAAAAAGCTAAGAGCCTTGATTCATATGATAAATTAGATGATTTAGTACAAATAGTTGGGAAAAATGCGAAACATAATTTAACTTCTTCTGAAATCAAATCTCTAGCATCTATGTACTTATCTGATGACATTGAATTTAAAAAGTCTCAACTCAAGGGTAAAGATGATTACTTACAAAATATTTACTATTATAATCCGAGCGTTAGTAGTATTATGAAATATTCAAATATATTGCGTTCTGATTTAGGACTATCTAAAATAACAGATAAGGATGAATTCTTAGATCAACGCGTTATTAAACATTACGGTACACTTGTACCACTTACACCTCTTGATCAGTCTTTATTGAAAAATAATCAAAAAGATTCATCTTCTTCTGATGATAACAACAAGGATTCAACAAATTCAGATAACAATAATAATATACAATCATCTGAAGAAAATAGTTCAAACTCAAATGAAGGTATTGACCAAAGTAGTCAAGGTAGTACTCAAAGTGATAACTACAATCAGACAAATAGTTCTGATTCATTCAATAACAATCAAGATCAAATGAATCAAATTTACTAATTGAGAGGAGCATAAACTATGTCACGTAAAACATATGAAAAAGCTGCTAACATTAATGGTATGTTTAATGTTTTAGAGCAACAAATTATTCATAGCAAAGACATGGCATTATTTAGAAGTGAATTCTTTTACGTTAATCATGAACATCGTGAAAATTTTGAAGCATTATTAGTCTACTATGGTGAAAATTCTGTTAATCCAATTGTAAATGGTGCGTGCTACATTCTTGCTTTACCAGAAATCTTCAATAAAGTAGATGTTTTTGAATCGGATTTACCGTTCTCATGGGTTTATGATGAAAATGGTATTACTGAGACAATGCAAAGTATTAGCGTTCCTCTTCAATATCTTATTGCGGCAGCATTAGAAGTTACTGATGTAACATTATTCAAGCCTTCAGGTTTTACAATGGGCATGAATAATTGGAATATTGCTCAAATGAGAATATTTTGGCAGTACAGTGCGATTGTTCGCCAAGAAGCCTTATAATAAAACAATTTCCACTCCTTTTTACAAATTTGCTGTAAAAAGGAGTTTTTTTTATATCTTTAAATCATATAGAATAACTTTATACTTTTATAAATTTTATTTTTGAAACTTTTAATAATTACATATATATGGGGGAATTAAGATGTTTGAAATAGTAAAAAACAAAGATATGTTATCAGAATGTTTTTATATTAGAAGAGAAGTATTTGTGAAAGAACAAGGTGTTCCCTTGGAAAATGAATTAGATTCATTTGAGGAAGAATCTACACATATTATTGGCTACGACAAAAATCATGTACCTTTTGCATGTGCGAGATTTAGACCTTATAACAACGCAGCAAAAGTAGAAAGAGTTGCTATTTTAAAACCTTATAGAAAAGATGGGTATGGCAAAACAATGATGCACGCTATTGAACGTTTTGCAAAAGATAAAGGATACAATCAATTAGTTTTAAATGCTCAAGTACAAGCTCAAGGCTTTTATGAGAAACTAGGTTATATTCAAACGGGCCCAGTTTTTATTGAGGAAAATATCGATCATATAAAAATGTATAAGAATATTTAAACTATTTATATTCTAAATTCATAGAGTACTTGTAATTAATTAAATAGACTATCTCATTTTTTTAATAGTAGCTTAAACTAATGTATTTTAAATTATCTGTGCTTCGTAATGTAGTCCTTAGTAAAATCATAATTTGTTTACTATATGTAAGAAAGTATTAAAGTTAGTTTACAAATAAGTTAAATCTAATCATAGCCTTAATTTAAATACTATAATGAATTTGTAATATTAATAATAACGAGGAGTAACAAAATGACCAAAAAGTTTAATTTAAAATTTCCTTCGATGATTGCGATTACATTATTTGGTGCTGCATTTACTTCACAACATGCACATGCAGCTGAAGCTAATCAAAATTCGAATAATACAAATAATGTTATTGATGATCAACAAAATATAGAAAATGCTGAGCAAGCTAAAAAAGAAGTAACTAATTCAGCTCAAAATGTATCAGGGGTACAAACGTATCAAAATCCTTCTGATGTTAAAGCATCTGTTGCTACAGTAAGCAAAACGTATGATGCTAAATTAGATAATTTAACTTCAACAACACAGACTCAAGATCAACAAAGTACGCAAAATCAAAGTATTGCTAACACAAACGCTACTAATTCAAATAGTGAGCTAGCTAATGTTAAAGATAGCAAGCAAGAAGTTTCATCTTCAAATAAATCTGATCAAAAAACTAATATCAATAACACACAAAGTAATACTGATGCTAATAAGAAAACATTGCAAGCTTCTAAAAACGCTTTATCATCATCTCAAGTTCAGCCAAATAATGATACGTCTGCTAATAGTAATCAAAACACTACACAAAATGTTAATAATCAAATTGATGAAAGTAGCTCTAACTCACAACAAGAGAATAGTTTAACTTCATCAAATAAGAAGCAATTGAATTCATCAACTGTTACTCCATCACAATCTAATCAAGTGACTCAGTCTAACAACCAAATGGAGTCTAAGCAAAGCAGTGATAAGAGAGTTAGTACTTATAGTAATAATGATAATAATTCAACTCAAATAAACGTAGATCAAGCTAAAACATCACAAGAAGCTAATACTAAGAATGCATCAGCATCAAAAACAACTCAAACATCTACATCTAACAGTACACAATCAGGTTATTCTGGATTTAGATCTGTTGGTGGCAAAGGTGGTCCAGCAACTTCAGTAAAAACAGTTAAACGTTATGCAGCTAAAGCAACTACATCATCTTTACCGAAATATAAACCACAAGTAAGTTCATCAATCAACAATTATATTCGTTCGAATAACTTACAAGCACCTAAAATCGAAGAAAATTATTCATCTTATTTCCCTAAATATGGATATCGTAATGGTGTAGGTAAACCTGAAGGTATTGTAGTTCATGAAACGGCTAATGATAACTCAACTATTGATGGTGAAATTAATTACATGAAAAACAATTACAACTCAGCTTTCGTTCATGCATTTGTAGACGGTAACCGTATTATAGAAACTGCCCCTACTGACTACTTATCATGGGGTGCGGGTCCAAATGCTAATGATCGTTTTATAAATGTTGAAATTGTTCATACACATGACTATGCTTCATTCGCTAAATCAATGAATAACTATGCAGATTATGCTGCAACACAATTACAATATTATGGATTAACACCTAATAGTGCTGAAAATGATGGTCAAGGTACAGTTTGGACTCACTATGCAATTAGTCGATTCCTAGGTGGTACAGACCATTCTGACCCACACGCTTACCTACAAAGCCATAATTATACTTATAATGAATTATACGATTTAATTAATGAAAAATATTTAATTAAAACAGGCCAAGTAGCACCTTGGGGTACTACTTCAAGTAGTAGCTCATCTAATACCAATAAAGGTGGTTCAAGTAATAATGGTTCAACTACTACATCACCAAAATTAACTGTTAAGTCAAATAGTGCCTTAGCTCAAATTAAAACTGATAATAGTGGTGTTTACACAACAGTTTATGATGATAAAGGTAAAGCTACTAACCAAGTTCATAACACTTTATCTGTCACTAAATCTGCCACACTTGGTAAAGATAAGTATTATCTAGTATCTGACTACAATAGTGGTAAAGTGTACGGTTGGGTTAAGCAAGGAGAAACCGTTTATAATACAGTAAAATCTCCTGTAAAAGTAAACCAATCATATAATATAAAATCAGGTGCTACGCTATATACAGTGCCATGGGGTAACTATAATCAAGTAGCTGGAACTGTTTCAAAATCTAATACAGCACCATTTAAAGCAACAAAGTCTCAACAAGTTGGCACAGCCACTTATTTATATGGGTCTTTAAATGGTAAAAATGGATGGGTTAGCCAAGCATTTCTATCTAATATAACTAAACCAGCTTCTGGAAGTAAAACACCTACTGTAGATAATACTTTAAAAGTATCGAATCTTAAGAATACATTAGGTCAAGTTTCTACTAAGAATAAAGGAACGTATACAACTGTTTATGATAAAAATGTGAAAGCTAACGCAACTATTGGTGGAAAAACGTACAACATAACTAAGAAAGCTACGTTGAACAATAAAGATTATTACTTAATTTCTGATTATAATGGTAATACTTCACGTGGTTGGGTACCTGCTTCAGAAATTTCTGTTAAAACTACAACACCTAACAAAACTAATGCCACTTATTACGATATTAATGGAAATGCAAATATTTACGACACACCTTGGGGAACAGCTAAACAAGTTAAAGCTACAGTACCTTCAAGTGGTAAACAGTTAAAATCAATTGATAACCTTAAAGTTGGTAACGAAACGTACTTACACGGTATAATCAACAATGTTTGGGGTTGGATTAAATCAACTGATGTTAAACAAACACCTAAAGTAAATGCTAAATTTGCTGTAAACACTAAAGCTACTAAGCCATCTACTGCATCAACTCAAACTGTGTCGAAAGTAGCTCAAGTTAATGCGAACAACAGCGGTGCACGTGCAACTGTTTATGATAAAACAGGTAAAAATGCAACTAAGTATGCTAATCGTACTTTCAACGTTTCTAAAGAAAAAACAATTGATGGTAATACTTTTGTGTTACTTCAAAATACTACGACAAATACACCTTTAGGTTGGTTCAGTGTCAAAGACTTGAAAGTTCAAAACTCTAGTTCTGAACAAAAAACATCTGGTACTTATAAAATTAACAACAAAAATAATGGTCTATACTCAATTGCGTGGGGTACAAACCAACAACGTTTAGATAATAAAGATTTAGCTAATAAATCAATTAAAGTATCTAAATCAGTTGTTATTGGAAACACAACTTATCTATACGGTACAGTTAACGGTAAAACTGGTTGGATTGCTAAGAATGACTTAACTTCATCAAATACTTCATCAGATAATGGTGAAAAATATCAATATGAATTTATTATCAACACAACTAATGGTTATTACTATGATGACCCTAGTTCAGCTAAAGCAACTTCATTAAAAGCTTTTAATGAACAAATTTTCCAAGTAACAATTCGTAAAGTCGTTAATGGTAAAACTTGGTATTATGGTAAATTAAGTAATGGCAAATATGTATGGATTAAAGATACTGATTTGAAAAAAGAATTAGTTAAATATTCAAAATCATATAGAACATTAAATCAAGCTGTATCACTTCAACAAAATGCGTACGGGGCTCCACCACAAGTTCAAAGAAATGGTTATGGTTGGTCAAACGCGACTTATAGTGAAATTAAAAATGCTATGAACACAGAAAAATTAGCTAAAGATGATACGCTTAAATACCAATTCTTACGCTTAGATCGCCCGCAAAACCTTTCTGTAGCAAGTTTGAATCAATTACTTAAAGGTAAAGGTGTTCTTGAAAATCAAGGTCAAGCATTCAGTCAAGCTGCTGCTACTTCAGGTATCAATGAAATTTACTTAATTGCACATGCATTAATTGAAACTGGTAATGGTCAATCTCAATTAGCTAAAGGTGCAAACATCGTAAATAACTATGTTACTACTAATAGTGCTACAAAATATCATAATGTATTTGGTATAGCCGCTTTTGATGCTAATCCAATATATAATGGTATTAATTATGCTAAGCAAGCTGGTTGGAATTCAGTATCTAAAGCGATTATTGGTGGTGCTAAATTTATAGGTAAAGACTATATTAAAGCAGGCCAAAACACGCTATATAAAATGCGTTGGAATCCAGACCACCCTGCTACACACCAATATGCAACTGATATTAATTGGGCTAATTCTAACGCTCAATATTTAAAACAACTTTATAATGAAATTAAAGCTGTTGGTAAATATTTTGATATCTCAAGCTATAGCAAATAAATAACTATATTTACTAATAAAATGAATGAGACATAAAATTCTCATTTGAATAACCAAGATTCTAGGACATTAAGTTCTTGGACAAATTAAAAAGACAATTTCTATTGATAAACTATAGAAATTGTCTTTTTATAATTATTTTATTATATATATGTTGCTAGTTCGTACAATTTTAAATATTCAATTAAAAATTATATTCTTGTGCCCATTTAACTGTACTAAAAAAGCCCTATCACTATAATGATCATTTGGCTAAATTCATTAAGACAATAGGACTCATTTATTTAAATATATATGTGACGACTATTTAGCTTATCTAATAGTTGATTTAAACTTTGTATTTCTTCCTTACTTAGACACTGACAACGCGCTTCTATTAACTCACATCTTGCCGTATTGATTTGTTGAATCAAATTACGAGCTTCTTCTGTTAGGCATAAGTCTTTGCAACGTAAATCTTCATGAGACTGTTGACTAGTTATATATCCTTTTTGCACTAATTTCTTAATCCATCTAGATACAATGGATTGCTCTCTACTAATCTTCATCGTTAAATCATATTGCGACAATCGATCATAACTATATAAAATTCTCAATAGTTCTAATTGATCATTTGTAATATCTGTACGCTGTCCAAAACGTCTATTAACCAAATTAAGGTCATTATTAGTTAGTGTAATAAGTTTTTCTAGTTGATTATACATTGTTGTTCTACTCCACATTTGTAATTGATAATACTATTATACTATGATTTTTTTATATGTCATGTACTTTCAATATTTTGTCACAATACAATTCTAAATAATTCAATTTTAATTTCATTAAGTTTTAAAGCATCTCGCTGAATATATATTTAAACTATGAATCATTGATATATTCAATTGCTATTTATAGTTAGGATTGTCCTTATTAAGGTAATAATTACCTGCTTTTAAATAACTTGCAAATGCAGACCAAAGTACATATGGAATCTGTAATAATCCAGTCACTCGATGTATTTTAAACATTGATACTGCATTAGCAACTACTGAGATAAACAACATGATACTTTCAATTAATGCAATACATCTTACTTTCTTTTTTAAATAAAGTATCGACCACAAATAGTTTAAAGTTAACTGCGTATAATGTGTCACTTTAATTCGAGTTGTCTTTTTTTATTTTTAGTAGTGATTAAATAAGAAACGCCCATTAATAAATATAATATTGGCCATACAATCGGAAATGCTTTTGTAGGTGGAGAAAATGGTGGTTTTCTAAAATTTTTGTAGTCCTGTTGTAATTCCTTTGCTATGATTCGACTGATGATACTCCCACCTACCATTGGATGTATCAGCTTAATGATGTCTTTGAACGTGTTAATATTAATCCACTCCTTTAATGTGATAACTTGCTCTTCCTATTATGCAAACACTATTCATATTTAAATCTATTTTTCTAAAATCAAATAGAATTTACATACAAATAATAGTTATTACCCAACATTTCATCCTAAATTGTTGCATTTCAATGATAATATATACTAAATTAAATACAGTTATTAATTAAAAAAGGAGACAATCGTATGTCGATGGATACAAAAAGAGATTACTTTTTCGATAACGCGCGCGCCATCCTTATCTTTTTAGTCGTATTCGGTCATATGATTCAACCTTATACTTCTGAAAGTAAATACTTATCTGCATTATATTTGTTAATTTATAGTTTCCATATGCCATCGTTTTTATTTATCTCTGGATACTTTGCGAAACATTTAGATAAACCACATTACCTAGAAAATGTAGCTAAAAAGTTAATTGCACCTTACGCTATATTTTATGCATTCTTTTCTATCTATTATTTTGTAACTGGTAAAAGTGATGCAATTCAAATGGACCCTTTTAATCCTGTATTTGCTTTGTGGTTCTTACTTACATTATTTTGTTTCCATGTCATACTTGTCATAGTACGTCGCTATAAAGCATATTATGTATTATCTGTCGCTTTGATTATTTCAATACTTGCAGGTTTTTCTGATGATATCGATGGTTATATGAGTATTTCAAGAACAATCGTATTTTTTCCGATTTTTTATGTTGGTTATTTAACAACGCGAGCTCATACTCAATTATTGAGAAATAAAAAATTAAGGCTAATTTCAATCCTTGTACTTATTATATTTTTCATCGTCTACTATATACACCCTATCAATTTAGATTGGCTTTTAGGTAGTAGTCCCTATACTTCACTTGAAAATAATAATGAAAATGTGTACAGCCCATTGAAAAGACTATTGCTATACTTCGTTATCTTTGTAGCTATGTTCTCATTCCTCAATTTAATGAGTAATCATAAACGTGTTTATACTTATATAGGAAATCGCACAATGTACGTCTATTTATTACATGGTTTAGTTATAGGTATAGTTAGAGGATTGGAAATACATCCTTTTAAAGATCATATATCAGTATTCACTTACGGTTATTTAATTCTCATTTCAGTATTAATTGTATATTTACTATCGACGAACCTTGTTTGTAAATGGACGAATCCTTTGATTAATTTAAAGAAACCTTCTTCTTTTAGAGGATAATGAAAAATTAAATACAAAAGGACTTACCAAATTATGGTGACTAAAAAATATGTTATTATAAGATTATTCTAAAAATTTTATAGTAACATTTAAAGTTACTATAATTTGGTTTTTTGAGGTGTAAAAAATGAAACTATCTTTAAATACGAATTCCAAATTTTTAAGAGCACCAAGTATACGTCAGTTCTCTAATCGTATGAAGCACATTGATGATTGTGTGAATTTAACGATTGGTCAACCCGACTTTCCTATGCCAGATATGGTAAAAGAGGCATACATCAATGCGATTAAAGAAGATAAAACTAGTTACTCACACAATAAGGGATTGCCGGAAACTCGACAGGCAATAAGTAATTATTTCAAAAATAAGTACGGTTTTTATTATAGTGAAGAGGAAATCATTATTACGAATGGTGCGAGTGAAGCACTTGATACGTCATTGCGAAGTATTATCGAACCTGGTGATGAGATATTAATTCCAGGACCTATTTATGCAGGCTATATTCCTTTAGTTGAAACATTAGGTGGTAAGCCTATTTATATAGATACTACAAATACAGAATTTAAAATCACTCCAGAATTAATTGCGCAACATTACACTGATAAAACAAAAGCAATTTTGCTTAATTATCCTACGAATCCAACTGGTGTGATATTAGAACGTGATGAAGTAAAAGGCATTGTAAATTATTTGAAAGAAAAAGAAATTTTTATTATTAGCGATGAAATTTATGCAGAAAATACTTTCAAAGGTAATCATGTCTCATTTGCAGAATTTGAGGAAATTCGTGATCAACTATTACTTATTGGTGGGTTAAGTAAGTCTCACTCCGCTACCGGTATTCGTATAGGCTTCTTACTAGGTCCTGAGTACCTAATTGAAAAGTTAACATTTATGCATGCATATAATTGTATATGTGCAAATGTACCGTCACAAATCGCA
The DNA here is from genome assembly GCF_003217445.1 of Staphylococcus sp. AtHG25. Taxonomy (NCBI): domain Bacteria; kingdom Bacillati; phylum Bacillota; class Bacilli; order Caryophanales; family Staphylococcaceae; genus Staphylococcus; species Staphylococcus sp. AtHG25. The sequence goes on from NZ_QJSN01000002.1 coordinate 127,171, forward strand.
TGTATTGCTGCACTTAATGAAGGATTAGATGCGCCTCAATATATGAACCGAGCTTATATAGAGCGTCGTAACTATTTAGTAAGCAAATTAAAAGAATTGGGTTTCGAATTGGATGCTCAACCAGAAGGTGCTTTTTATATATTCCCAAGTATTCGTAACTATACTTCTGATGATTTCGATTTCTGCGTCAAAGTGCTTGAAGAAGCACACGTAGCAATGGTTCCCGGATCATCATTCACCGATATGGGTAAAGGTTACATTCGTATCTCTTATGCATATGACATGGATGTTTTAAAAGAGGGCATGCGTCGATTAAAAAGATTCTTAAAAGCAAACTACAGTATATAACTTTAATTAAAAAAGGACACTTAAAATAGTGGTTAACTGTCAATCAGTTTATCACTATATAAGTGTCCTAAAATTATACTTTTTTATATTACCGTTACTGATTTATGGGAATTTAGGAAATTGATCAAAGTCTGGATCACGTTTTTCTTTAAACGCGTCACGACCCTCTTTAGCTTCATCAGTAGTGTAGTAAAGTAATGTAGCATCTCCAGCCATTTGTTGTAATCCAGCCAAGCCATCAGTATCCGCATTCATAGCAGCTTTTAAGAAACGTAAAGCTGTTGGAGAGTGTTTCATAATTTCTTTACACCATTGAACTGTTTCATCTTCGATTTGATCTAATGGTACCACTGTATTAACTAAGCCCATGTCTAAAGCTTCTTGTGCATTATATTGACGACATAAATACCAAATTTCACGTGCCTTTTTATGACCAACGATTCTTGCTAAGTAACCAGAACCATAACCAGCATCGAATGAACCTACTTTAGGACCTGTTTGTCCGAAAATAGCATTATCAGCAGCGATTGTTAGGTCACATACTACGTTTAATACGTTACCACCACCGATGGCATAACCTCTAACCATTGCGATAACTGGTTTAGGAATGACACGGATTAAACGTTGTAAATCTAATACATTTAAACGTGGGATTTGGTCTTCGCCTACATAGCCACCATGTCCACGTTTCTTTTGGTCACCGCCAGAACAAAATGCTTTGTCACCTTCACCTGTTAAGATGATTACAGAAATGTTTTGATCATCACGTGCACGACTAAATGCATCAATCATCTCAGCTACTGTTTTAGGTGTAAATGCATTTCTTACCTCAGGTCTATTAATCGTTACTTTAGCAATTCCTTCGTAGAATTCATATTTTATTTCATCATATTCTCTAAGTGTTTCCCACTGTCTAGTCATTTTGCTCCTCCTTTAAAAAACCTAATACTATTGTATCAAATTCCGCTTTATCTTCCACATGAATTGTATGACCTACATTTGAAAAAGTATGGATTTGACTGTATTTCATACCCTTATTCATAGCTTGTCCAGTTTTCACAAATTTTTGGTCTAATTCACCAGTTAAAATAAAGCAAGGTATTTGAATATTACCAATTTGTTCCCATAAATTAGGCATTTGACCAGTGCCATAATCACGCAAAGCTTTTGCTAATTTATGTGGATCTTGGGATAATCGCATTTCTCTTATAGCCGACTTTTTATCTTTATCTAGTTCATATTGCGTATAAAATAATGGTAATTTTTCCCAATCATTAACGAATACCTCTAACCCAGCAATATCTAATACTTTTGCTCTTGCTGTATCTATTTGTTGACGCTCATATCGATTATTTTCATCTTTAATTCCTGGAGAACTACTTTCAATTATCAATTTTGACAAAGAGCAATTACCGTACAATGCATAATACAAGGCCACTCTGCCACCCATTGAATATCCGAGTAAAGTAATATCATAAGATTTGTATATATCTAATAACTCATCTAATTGTGTCGTAATGTATGGAAAGTCCCAAATTACATCAATTGGTGATTGATCTTGTCCATGTCCTGGTAAATCGACTGTAAGAACATTAGCCTCTTGTGAAAAATATTGAACATCATCATTAAACGTACGACTATCACTAATAAAGCCATGTAAAAGTACTAATAACTGATTTGAATTATTTTGTGATTGATAGAAGTTATAGTGTAACATTTAGAATACCACTCAATTTCTTATATAGAATTTGATGTTGTGACATATTGTCATCTCGATTTGTTACCATTTCGTAAATATGTGAATTCATATGTGATAGCTTTTCTTGAGTGAAATCTGCCACAGTATTAAATCGTTTGAATGTAAAATCATAAAGCAATGCTGTATATTCAAAATTCAATCCAGTCGGCGTTCCAAACAAACGTTCAAAATATGCTTCAGCAGATGCTTTTTGTGGAAGATATGAGAATATACCGCCACCATTATTATTAAGTAAAACAATATTTAAATTAATATTATTAATTTTAGCCATTAAAAGACCATTCATGTCATGGTAGAATGCTAAATCGCCGATTATCAGAGTGATTTTCTTGTGTACAGCCATTCCAATAGCAGTTGATACAACTCCATCGATACCATTTGCACCGCGATTCGCATATACTTCAACTTCACTATTATAAAGTAGATTATCGACATCACGAACTGGCATACTGTTACTTACAAAAATAGCATCATCTTTAGTTAATTTATCAATTAATATTTTTACAAATGCCGCTTCATCTGTTGCATTTGTCATATGTTTATCGATTGTATTTCTAGCCTGTGATTCAAGTGTTCGCCACATGTTTATCCAGTCTTTTCGATCGACAGCTGTTTCTTCGATAAGATTTCTAAAGAAATCATTTGCAGATATTTCATATGAAATACTCGGTGGCGTTGGAAATACATCTATCTTGTCATTATTCTGCACTAAAATTTGATATGCATTTGTGCGCTTAAGCCATTGATTTAATTTTTTTGAGATAACAGGTTTACCAACTCTTATTACGAAATCAACATCTAAGTCGAGTCCTGCACGATAGTATAAATCATATGTCGTAATCACATTTGGATGATTATACTTACGTAGTTGACTTAATGGATCTGCAAGTATAGGTATGTCATGCACGGTCGCATAAGTAAGTATTTGATCGATAGCTTGATGTTGCATATCACCAACTATTATTAACCCTTTTTTCTCTTTTAATATATGTCTGATGTCTTGAACATTAATATTTTTTTGATAATGCGGCAGCTTTTTAGAATAAGATGTTAGCCACTCTTGTCTTTCTAAGTTAGGTGTTAATGGCTCTCTAAATGGTAAATTAAAATGAATAGGACCTCTATGTGGACCATATAGATACTGACTTGCAATTTGCATTTGATAATAAATTACGTCTAGCACGTAATCAGTACCATCTGCTACAGGCATATCAAATTGAAAATTAACATAATTTGCGAACATATTAACTTGATTAATTGCTTGTGGTGCCCCCACACTTCTTAATTCATGTGGACGATCACTTGTTAATACAATTAAAGGTATACGACTAATTTGGCTCTCTGCAATTGCTGGTGTATAATTTGCCGCCGCAGTACCAGAGGTACATAAAATAGCTACAGGGCGTTCGCTACCTTTTATTAAGCCTAAAGCAAAAAACGCTGCACTACGTTCATCAGGATGTATCCATGTCTTAATATTAGGATGTGCTTCAAAAGCAATGGCCAATGGCGTTGATCTTGAGCCGGGACTAATTACAACTTCACGTACGCCATAGGCATATAACTCCGAAGCAAATGTATATACTTGTTTTGTTAGTGCGTCATTATGATTCATTCTTATCCACTACTCCTAAAGCATTCATCATCGGTGAAAATTTAACTGCAGTTTCAGCTAACTCACTATCAGGGTCAGAATCTTTTACGATACCACACCCTGCAAATAACGTGGTTTGATTTTGTTTTATTAACATTGAGCGTATTGCTACAATAAATTCACAATCATCATTCATGTCGATATAACCAACTGGTGCGCCGTATAAGCCTCGTGTTCCAAATTCATTTTCTTCAATAAATTTGAGTGCTTCATTTTTAGGGTAGCCACCTAAAGCTGGTGTAGGATGCATTTCATCAATTAATCCTATAAAGGAATTGTTTTTTAACTGACCTTGAATTTGAGTATATAAATGATATAGATGGTCGTTTTTTAAAATATTAGGTGAATGATTATATTCAATATTATCAACATAAGGCGTTATGTCATCTAGAATACTTTTAACTACAAAATCATGTTCACCTAAATTCTTTTTATCTTTTAGAAATGCTTGTATATTTTTTTCATCTTCGTCTATGTCGTTAGATCGCTTAATCGTACCAGCTACAGCTTTTGTAGATAGAACACCGTCTTCTACTTTTAAAAGTTGTTCTGGCGTTTGTGAAAAGAATACAGATTGATTGGATTCTAAAATGAATAAATAGCTGTTTCTTTCACTTTGTAATGCTCGATTAAGCACATAAGGTATATTAATTGGTTTATCAAATTTAATCATACGACGTCTTGCAAGAACGATTTTTTTAGTTTCATCAAGCTGAGCAATCGCATCCCTAACGAGTTCTTTCCACTCATCAACATAGATATCTTCCATTCGTAAGATATTCCCCATTGTTTCAACATGTTCAGCTTTAGCAATTTGAGTTTTTTCAAAGTAATTTACTACTTCTTTAAACTGTTCAATATCAAATTGGGCTCTTTCAACTGTATATGTCAGATAAGTAGTTTGTCCGATATTTGATATTAAAACTTGAGGTATCACAAAATGATTAATGCCAAATTCACGCCATTCATCATCAGATTTATGGCTAGAAAATTGAAATCCTCCAATGACTTTCAAATGATGCTTTTCTATATCCGGGTGTACCAATTCAATATCTTTTTTAAATTTTTCCCACTCACGAAAGATCGATTGCTTATTATCAAAGTTATTTTTGAATCTTTGAACAGCATGATAGCCGAAAAATGAAGACGTATTATCATTTAAGCGAAAATAAAAGCGATCTCCTGCCTGAGATTCTGTTAAATTGAATAATTCATCAGGTGTAAGTTCTCTATCAATTTTCACTTCAACAGATACCCAGCTTTTGTTACTTTCATATATTGACTCAATAATGTCATCTTCCTTTATATTCGCAGCCATTCATTTCACTTCTTTCATTATCTATTTTTTCTCATTACAATATTGTATCATTTTTAACTATTTATGGTGGCATAATTGCTTAATCTTCTAGAGAAATATTTTACGTTGATTGACCTTTATTTACTATTCTTTTAAAATACATATGTTAAAACAATATACAATAAGAGGTAGATTAAATTATGGCAAATCAATATCAACAATATTCTACTGTTAGAAAATATTGGCATTTGATGCGACCTCATACTTTAACTGCTGCTGTTGTACCAGTTTTAGTTGGTACTGCAACTGCAAAACTTTTTTTATTAGGGAGTCAAGATAACATCAAATTCATGTTATTTATTGCAATGTTAATCGCTTGTTTACTTATCCAAGCTGCAACAAACATGTTTAATGAATACTATGACTTTAAAAAAGGTTTAGATGATCACACTTCCGTTGGTATCGGTGGTGCTATCGTAAGAAATGGTATGAGTCCAAAACTTGTCATGAATCTAGCAATTGCTTTTTATATCGTTGCTGCATTGCTTGGTATCTTTTTAGCAGCGAATAGTTCATTTTGGATCATTCCAGTAGGAATCGTCTGTATGGCAATTGGCTATTTATATACAGGTGGTCCAATGCCAATTTCTTGGACACCTTTTGGTGAACTGTTTTCTGGTTTATTCATGGGCATGATTATTATTTTATTAGCGTTCTTCATACAAACTGGTAATATCAATAGCTTTGTGGTTTGGATTAGTATTCCAATAGTAATTACAATTGGTCTAATTAACATGGCTAATAATATACGCGACAGAGTCAAAGACCAAGCGAGTGGACGTAAAACTCTACCTATTTTATTAGGTAAACGCGCCTCAATTACATTTATGACAGTTATGTATATCATTGCATACGTTTTCGTTGTCTATACTGCATTATTTGTAGATGGTGGTTCACTATTTTATCTACTTGTCTTGTTATCATTCCCTATGCCAGTTAAAGCCATTCGTCGTTTCAAAAAGAATGATACACCTGCGAGTATGATGCCTGCTATGGCTGCAACTGGAAAAACAAACACAATTTTTGGTGTATTATACGCTTTAGGTATTTATATTAGTGCCCTATTAGGTGGCATTTAATATATCCTCAGATAAATTTCAAATATTTCATTGTAAGATGATTTGGAGTGAGTCAATGAAACTAATTATAGTTTCTGTCTCCTCCGTTTTTTTTGCCTATGATGAATAGACCATATGTAAATATTGATGGCCATACAACTCTATATCCTCAGTCCATTTAAAACCTAAACGTTCGTATAATTTCTTAGCTCTTGGATTATCGTAGTCACAACTTAAGCTCCACTTTCTATCCGGGTATGTAGATATTAGATAATTAAATAATTTAGTTGCAATACCCTGTCCTCTATATTCCGAGAATGTTGCAACAGCCTCAATGTACCATTCATCATCTTTAGATTCTTTCAAAGGTAATGGCGTACCTATTGCTTTTATGTCCTCTTCCAACGGCAATTTATTCCATGCTGCTTCTAACTCTAATTCTTTATCACCCTTATATGCTATGATGCATCCTGCAACATGATTGTCCTGCTCATATACCCAAATATTATTATAATTCGTTCTATAATTAATATTGACTATACTTTCTTTAATTGCATGAATAACACGTTCTTTAGTGATTTCTTGTACAATATCTAGTTCCATATCATGCCAAATGATATAACATAATTCCGCTATTTGCTTACTGTCACTCGGACGTGCTTTTCTGATCAATTTACCATTCTCCTCTCCATAAATTTGTTATCTTTATTATATAAAATTTACAAATATTAATAAATTAATTGCAGTAAATTGAAACATTTTAATTGTAATTATAATCATTTTTTCAATCACCTCAGTAATATTTGATTTAATTTTTGAAATGCTTAAAATATGAGATTAAGGAGGCAACATAGTTATGAGAGTTAATAAAACATTATATGTATTATGTTCTTTATTTTTGGGTGGTGTCGGCATTCATAAATTTTACGCAGACAAAGTGTGGCAAGGCGTGCTTCATTTAGTGTTCTTTTGGACTACTATTCCAACCATTATTTCAATTATCCATGGTATTATCATAATCTTTACAACTAAAGCTGATCAAAATGGCTATATATTTATACCAAATAACCGCAATCCAAAAATTTAATCAGTAATTTTAGAAATTATCTTTAATAATGTGTAGAACGGGTAAACTCAAATAAACATAAAAAAAGGAGTAAGCTAGTATGAATATTATCAAACGCGTACTTAGAATTGTTATAACAGGATATTTAGTAAAATGGATTCGTAATAAAATTGAGGGAAAATCAAACGGTGGTCAAAAATAAAATTTAAAAAGGTCTATTCGCTAACTTTGATTTAAGTAGTGAATAGACCTTTTATAATGAGTTACAGGATCCTAATTTACTCATTGAGAAATGCCTCCAGATTTTTATATTCATTAGTAAAGTTAATAAAATCTTCCTGGTTCTTATTAATCAACGCTTCATCAATCAATTTCATTAACTGTTTCTTTCGTCCTTGACGAAGCGCCTCTTCAATGACTAGCTCAACGCCTAAATCATTAACTGTCGTTACAAAATCTTCTAGTGTCGTATTTTTGACATTCGTGTTGTGATTCATTGTAATCACTGCCTTTCTTTTTTTGTATAGGGATAGTATACAAGCTTATATTTTTTAAATCAATAGAATATTCTGACTTTTCACAAAAAATAAGTGTAATTTTATATTTAATGATTACCTTGACAACATATAAAAATTTTATATAATAAATTTATATTATTAATCGTTGGGTTTTTAGCGCTTAATAATGATATAAATTTAAGGAGGTTAAGAGATGACAAATATTTCTCAAAGCCAAAATACTGTATATATTATTCGAAAAGGAGATATGATAATCAAACCCGTCATTGATGATTATGAGCAAACAAAAGGATCTGAAATATGGAAATATGATTCCACAATAGTTTCAAGCCCTTTCAAAACTCAAAAAATCGTTGAACGCTCATGTAAATTTTATGGTAATAGCTATATTAGTAAGAAATCCGAAACACAACGAATTGCCGGCATTACTAGTAAACCACCTATTTTATTGACTCCTCTCTTCCCCACTTATTTTTTCCCTACGCATTCAGACCGTTTAGAAGAAAACATGTGGATAAATATGCATTATGTACATGAAATTAAGCCTCTTAAAAATCGAAAATGTAAAATTATTTTTGCAAATCATCAAACATTAACACTTAATGTTTCCTACCACAGTATTTGGCACCAATACTCTAACTGCATTTTTTATTATTACATGGTCGATAAACAATCTCGTATGAAGTCAAACAATCCAGAAATGCCAATTGATTATGAAAAAACGACTTTAAATATTTTCGAAGCACTTTCACATTATTCACTATTACAAGATAAATAGTTTTACGTTTAATTTTAAATCATACGGGACTTTTATATTAATATAGTGTAAATGTTCCGTATATTTTTTAAATATAATCCCTTGCAAATTTTAAGTTTATTGATATAATAATATTTGTGCTCATAGAGATACATTATATAAATACATATTATTCCGCAGTAGCTCAGTGGTAGAGCTATCGGCTGTTAACCGATCGGTCGTAGGTTCGAATCCTACCTGCGGAGCCATATGGAAACGTACTCAAGTTGGCTGAAGAGGCGCCCCTGCTAAGGGTGTAGGTCGCGAGAGCGGCGCGAGGGTTCGAATCCCTCCGTTTCCGTTTGTTACCTTTAAATAGTATCAAATAGAGATTAAAAACCCCGTTATTACGGGGTTTTCTTTATATAGTTTAAAATAGTTTTAAATCTAAGCCGACAACGAAGTCGACAACTTACTGAATATTTCTCAATGTTGTCGGTTTTGTTGTCGGTTTGTCTCCTCAATCGCTTGTCGCTCTAGGGTTAGAGACGTTTCGTTTTTTTACCTTTCTTAGTATCTCAACAGTATATTGAAAATGATTAAGCTTTTCTATTTCTTTTCTAGATATTATCTGTTATCGTTATATTTAGTTCATCGATAAAACTATGGATGAAAATATAACCGACTCCTTTCTGCGACATTAGTTTCCGGCGCTATCTGATCTCTCTGTAAAGTTTTCAGATAGCGCTATTTTTATAATCGATAAATGTCATAATTGAAAACCAACATAATTTGTTATATACTTCAGAATAAGGAGCTCCCCCCTAAGGCTCCGAAAAAATCATCCTTTGTTATTTGATTTTCGGTCTAGGTAACCAAGATGCCATTTTATAAGTTGTTTTAACACTTCCGGAACTATCAGTACTGCCAATACTGTATGTCCTAGAAGTGTTTTTATTATATTTCTTATTTTTTCGGTTTCATTTATGTAAATAATTTGATATACTCACATTTGGAGTTCATCCTTATATTTATGTTGAACAAGAAAATCACCTTTTCTATAATTATTTAATTTTCTATGCGTTATCTGAATCCACACCTATGTTTTCAGATAACGCTTTTTTATTTAAATCAATATCTTCCGTGTTATTTTTACGCATAAAAAAATAACCATACCTATTAAGATACGGTTACTAGACGTCTATCAAATGAGTGGTCAGTTACTTACTGCTAAACGCAAGCAAGACCTCCACTAAATCGGAATGGCTACCGAGAATGATTAAATTATAACATAAAAAAAGAGGCAACCGTCAGCAACAGTTAGCCTCAAGTACACTCCTCAGATGTGTACCGCAATTTCTATTTGATTATAACATAAAAAAGCCTACTAGAGAGCGTATCATCTAGTAGGTAAATACATCACAATAACCTACCCTCATTCGAGGACACAGCAAACCGGCTCGTCAGCCGCACATATGAATTCTCAGTTAATGTGATGCAGACACTTTATTCAGTCTGTGTCAGTTGTGACTGGGTATGGTTCATGAATGGCCATTTCGTATCTCCATTATAACATAAAAAAAGAGGGACAAGCACGAAACTTGTCCCCAGTGAATGGAATAAAAATCGTGTTTTTTATTATAACATATTAATACACTTTTGTAATTCTTAAACGTTCATGCCAAATATAACCATTGTTATTTTTAGAATAAACACGACACCAACCGTCTTTAACTTCAAATACATAGAATTGATTATATCCCGCTCTATATACGTCGTTCGTCGTATACCATTCCTTACCTTTAAACTTCACTAAAGTGGCTCCGTAATGGTCAACTCTTGCTCTAAATTTAGCTTTAGATGATTTCTTCATCGTTTTAGGCGGAATGTTACCAACTTTTAAGCCAGTAGTGCTATCTAGTTTATTTTTCTGATTGACTATTTGTTTATTCGGTTTATTCGCTAATTTACTTCCACCTGAAGTTTTATAAATATTTTTAACGATAAGACGTTCATACCATACAAAACCGTTATTACTAGCACTGTATACTCTAGCCCAACCATCACGAATTTCATATACATAGAATACGTCGCCCGGTTTATATTCTTCATTTGTTGTAACCATCACATTATTGTGGTTAGGTCTACAAATAGTGACACCTGCGTTATCAGCAATTGCTTTGAAATATGGTTGATTACTCCAAGTTAATTTTTTAGGCGGCTTTTTGTTTACTGTAATTGAACTGTTAGATTGACGTTTTGTCGCTTTAACTTCTTTAATATCTGTTAGATCTACGCTATCATCAGCAAAGTCTGGCACAATGAAATGTGTTAAGCCTGTATAATCATCTTCACGCAATTTAGCTGGTGTATTGGCATTTCCATCATAGTTTTGCTCTAAGATTGTGAATGTATTTGTACCACCTGAATTGTCCCAAACTAAGCCTGTATGCCCCCATTCTCTGTAAATACCTTCAGTATACACTGCAATAGCGCAAATAGGAGGAACATAATTCCTTGTATTTTTAACCACTTTCCAACCTTTAGGCATAGCATTTAAAGTATGCAATTCTTTGGCATTACCATAAAATCTTACGCCACCGGTAACGTGATATATGAAGTCTACACTCAAATCTGCGCATTGATAAGCATACATTTTATCAAAGTCTACAAACTGACCTTTCAAGCTGTGCATGTATTCAATTGCTTGTTTATACTTAACCACACTTTGTGGCGAAGGTGTCGGCTTTTTGCTTGTTTTCGTTGATAATTTCTTGCTTGGTGCAGGTTTAACGCCATTAATATATTTAGCAATCTGTTTATCTAAATGCTTAACGTTTCGTGAATATCCGCAAGCCTCTAATAAGTTTCCGGGATCAATTTTATCATCTTGAATGTCTTGGTGTCCCGGCACTTCTGTTTTGTAATCAATACCCCAATAGTTACATAAATAAGCTAATACACGTGCCATATTATCTAATGACTTACGAGAACGTTTTTGACTACTAGGGAAGTAACTACCTTCCACGCCAAACGCTACATCATTTGCATCGGCGTTATACCATTGATTGTCTGTCGGTGTATTGTATAAAACATGCCATGCTTTTTCGGTAACTGGAATACAGACAATACATTCTTTATCATCAACAAAAATATGAGCGCTTGCGACGATTGACCAATCAATCATATACGTATTTTTATAATAATTCACGTTTGTTTGTGCTGTTGTTTCAGGATTACCTGTATCATGTGCAACCGCAAACAATGGTTTTTTACTTGTTAACGCTTGCCCACTTCTACGTGTTCCAATCGGTAAAAAATCATATTTAACGGGAACGCCATTCCATTTTTCTGCCATTATGCACGACCTCCACCAATTTTATTATTTTTATCTTTAGTTGATCCTGTACGTGTTCTTACAGTTTCCCAAATACCAGTAGCCATTAGTCCACTTATTAAGCCAGCAAGCAACCGACCGCCGATTGATAATTCAGTAACAAGTTCAGGGATAAACGCTGTAATACCACCTAAAACGATACCTATACCAATAGCTATTAAAGGTACAATATTTTTAGGTACGCCAGCTTGCTTAACCAATTGTGTTAATGCGATTGTGATAACTGAAATTACTGTTGCAAATGCAATGATACTTTCCATCTCTTCCACTCCTTATTCAAAATAAAAAGCCGACACATAAGTGCCGACTTAAATTAATTTTATTTACATTTACCAAACCAATAACAAGTCCAGAAACTAGCTTTTGCAAATAGTTTAAACATATCAATCACCTCCTTATATGCCGAATATCATTCTGATAATGGCAAAAATAATAGAACCTGCCACTGAAAAACCCATACCTAACATTAAACGTTTCATCTCTTTGATGTTTTTACGATTTTCTCTTTTATTTTCTTTATCAATTTCTCGTTCTCTATTTATACTGTCTAGAGTGAAATTCATTTTTTGGTTGATTAGTTCTTGATTATGTTGTCCATCTTTTATTTGCTCCAAAGATGCGAATATCTTTTCATCATTATCTTCTAACCGTTTTATTCTTGTTTCATAATCGCGTCCTTGACTACCCTCCATTCTTGCACCTCTATTCTGCGTTAGTTTCAGTTGTTTCTTCCACGTACTCTAGTGAAGTTGATAACTTTACTGGTTTAACTGTCACTTTTTCACTAATAATACCGAACTCATAATTTAATCCATTTAGACTATTTAAACGACTAGCAAGCGCTTTAACTTTATCTAAATCATCAAATTTAGTTGCGATATTCACATTATTAGTTGGGTAGAATTGACCTCTAAAGTCATTATCTAAAACAGCTTCTTCTCCTTTTTCATTCACTTGTACTAAGATATAACTTTCTGTGTTTTTTACGATTTCATTTGCCATGATAGTTTCCTCCTAAAATTTGGTATAAAAATAGTGCTAAAGGTTACTCTCCTTCAGCACTTACAGTATCTTTATTTTCTTGTTCTGATTGCTCTCTAATTACTGCTCTTAACATTGCATTTTCTTGTGAAAGTTTAGCGTTTTGAGTAACTAATTCCTCAATGACATAATTTGGATTAGCTTGTAATTGGTTGTTCATTTAATTGTTCCTCCAGTTTATTTATTTTTTCGTTTAATTGTTGTATTGCTCTAAGTGACCATGTAACCATTTCATAAAGATTAACGCCATCACCATAAATAAATTCATCAGGTGTTTTATAATCTCTACCAATAACAACTCCTCTATGATTTAATCCTTTCTCTTTACCTTCTTCATTTTTATATTTGAATTGATAAAGATCTAAATCATTAGCAATGACAGTTAAAGCGTCATAATCCCATTTCTTAATATCTGTTTTATATTGCTCAAGTGATGCGTTGTTAAAGGCTGAGGCTCTAACTGGTTTGTAACCAGTATCTCCACCGTTATACTTTAAGTTGTTTGTTACTCGTAATTCTCCAGTAGACACGCCGACATAAAAATTGTCATTTGAATTTAATCGAATAGATTCAGCTTGAATATCATGACACTGTAAATCGGTATAGGTAGGATTTCCGTTGTTATACCCTTTAAAGTCAGTAATACGCAAACGCCCATCTTTATTAGTTCTGACATAAGCAAAATCATTTTTTGCTGCTAAATCGCCATAAAAATTATTTGCGTAGAAACTACCAGTACCAATATTACCTTGATTATCAGTAGCATATACTATCGGCTCATAATCTCCGCTACTTTCTCCACGTATTCCTTTTTTCTTAAATCTTATACCAGAGCCTGCTAAACCTTTTGTGTCGTATATTTCCCCGTATAGTATTACACCGTCTGTATCTGCCGCTGTATCGTTTAATTTAACGTACATACTAAATTCATTAACACCAACACGTGAATTAGCGTTTGGTCTAAAGTAAATACTATTTTGATTACTACCGATATTTACAGTGTTATCTGCCTCTATAACAACACGATTATTTTCAGAACGCATAGCTACAACGCCAAGTCCTGAATGTAAAGTTACGCCACGTGCATTATCGTCATATGAGTAATCAAAAAATGCTAAGGTACCTGATGCACTAGAAGGGTTACCGTCTATATATGTTGATATACCGAAGTCAGACATATATATTGAGCGGTCATACTCGTTGTTTCTAAATCTTAAATAACCGTCTTTCATTCGTGTATATACGTTATTAGTTTCTGTGCCACTACGCCATGTTCTTTGGAATGAGCCGAACAATGAAATCTCATCATCTTTAATTACAACATAATTCGTACTACCACCGCCACGTATACCAACTTTATTAACATCAATATCTAAACCTTCTGGACTTAAATTCAAACGGTTGATAATTTCATCTTTACCGACTTTGTCATTTACACGATTAGCTACAACGTTAAAGTCTTTATTAACCGTAATATCTACTTTATCGCCTCTAAGTTGAATACCGTTTTTATCCATTGTGTATGATTGGATATTACCGTTCTCATCGTAACTTAAATTTATCCCTTTAGTTGTGGCTGATATTTCTGAAATGACTTGAGATAATGTTTTTCGACTAGCGTTGAACTTTTGTTCATCAACTTTTAATGCTATTTTATCGCCGTTTTGAGTGATTGATGTTTCTAGTTTAGTCATAGCTACGTCATTAGATCGTTTATATTCATCTGTGTATGCTTTAGCGTTTGTTTCGGCTTGTTGTATATCTTTTTTAACATCTTCGTTAGCTGGCGCCCAACCTGTAACTTTATCGCCTTCAACTAGGATAGCTTTTTCGACTGTTACGTTTAAATCGACGTTAGATTGACCTGCTACATCTTTATAAATAAAAAATTCTGTACTTTCAGATTGTGCCATAAATGTATAAGCAATTTGACCGTCTTTAATATCTACTGTATCTCTTATTCCTGAAGGGTTATATGGATAAACGCTAGTTTGTCCGCTTTGTCTTTCGTCATTAGTAACAATATCAGCTTTTAAAGTATAAGTTTTACCTGTCTCTAGTGGGTGCGATAAATAATATCTTATATAAGAAAAGCCTGCACCACTAGATCCGTCACTTCTTCTTTCGCTATCTAAAAGTAAGTTTTCACTTCCGACATCTAGGTTGTTGATTTGATTATCCGTATAGTTCTCTGTTTCTTTTTTTATGTTATTAGCATGATTTTTAGCCTCTGTTATGCCACTTTCAAATTTAGTTATTGTTACTTTATCAGTAATTTCATTTGAAAGTTGTTTTCTTTGGCTATCTGCATTATCTAATCTTTGAACCATTCCGTTTTTATCTAACGTATAATCTTCTTTAGATACCTTACTGTCAATTTGTGTAGGTAAAATATCAAGTGTAGCTTTATTGCTTTCGACTGTCGTTTCTAAAGGTGTAAGTCGTCCGTCAACATCTCTTAATTTTTGCTCTACATCATCACTTTTAGCCATCAAGCTAATTTGTTTATCTAATTCAGATATATTAGTTTCATTAGTTGTAACGCGTGTTGTGATTGGTTTTAATTGATTAGTTGTATTTTTATTTGCTGCTTCTTGCGCCTCTTGTGCTTTTTGTTCTGCGTATTCTTTAGCTTCATCTCGTTTTGCGATTGCGTCAGCGATTGCTCGTTGTTCTTCATCAGATACAATACCGTCAGCATATGCTTTTATTTCTGTCTGTTTTAATTCGTCTTGTGCATTTGCATAGGCTTGTGCTGCTTCTTGCGCGTCTTTTTGTGCTTGTTGTATTTGTCTTTGTAAATCTTCTGGCGCTGGCGTCCAGTCTGTCGCTACATTTCCTTTTTCAATCTTAATATTGCTTATTGTGTACTTATCGTCAGTATAGCCTTTATTATAAAAATCTAATAGCCATTTATCACTTTCTTTATTTGCTGTCATAAGTTTTTTAGTAAAACTAATTCGTTGTTTTTTGTTACCAATGTTTTCAAAGGTATTCATGCCGACAATAAAATCAAAGTTTATATTTGTATCATATACTCGCAAAATATTGCCCTGTTCCATTTCAACATCAAAACTTACTGTTACAACGTCGCCTAACTCTAACTTACTATGAGCGCTTGTTATATCTACTCTGAAAAACTGTTTTAAACCAGACATTTCGTCGTTTAAATCTTTTTTAATTTCTGCGCTTCCTTCTAATAAGTTTCGGCTTCCTACTGATAAATTATTTACTTTATTATCTGTATAATTTTTAGCGTTTTCTTGCGCTGCCTTTGCATACTCATTTGCTAAACTTTGTGCTTGTGCCGCTTTTTCTTCGGCGTGTTTTTTTGCTTCTTCAAATTTAATTTGCGCGTCTTGTATTGCTCGTTCTTCTTCGGCTGTAATTTTATCATCTGCGTAGGCGTTAGCTTGTGTTTGCGCTAAATTAATTTCAGCTTTTAACGCTTCTTCTTTTGCGGCGTCAGCGTCTATGCGTGCGCGTTCTTCTTCGTTGATTAAATTATCAGTATAGGCTGCCATTTCATCTTTTAATGATTGTTGTTGCTGTTGTAATAGCTGTAAGTTTGCGTCAGCTTGTCTAATGCGCGCTTGTTCTTCGTTTGTTATTTTGCTATCGGCGTATGCTTGCGCTCTTGTTTCTGCGGCGTCAGCTTGTGCTTTAGAAATTTCTTGTGATTTAACTAAAATTTCGTTTTGTAAATCTTCTGGCGCTAGTGTGTAATCAGTAGCAAAATTACCATATTCCAATTTAACTTTACCTACATAACCATTATTTATGAAGTCTTTATGCGTCATGGCATTACCGCCGAAGAATAACCTTATGTCCTTACCTATTCTATCTTCACTTACTTCGAATGTATGTGTAATTCGTGGTTTATCATTCGCTAAGGTATCTATATTCTCGCCGTAATATACGCCAAATTCACTTGGAATATTTTCTGTAAAATGTGGCTCAAAGCCTAATGAATAAGTACCGGCTTTTTCAACATTAGAAAGTATAATGTAATCGGTAATTTTTTCGCTATTTCTTATTAAGTTTCTTCCGCCAACTTCAATACCGTCTATTTTACGTTCTACACTACTTATATTCGCGTTTATTTCACTTTTGGTAGTATTAATCTTGCTGTCTATTTCTTTACCTAAAACACTATTTAAATCACTTATTTGACCGTCTGTATATTCTTGTAATGCTTGTCTAACGTTATTAACATCATTACGATTTGGAATATCCGCGTATAAACGTTGATTTTCGCTATCCCAACGGCCGTTAGGTAATGTTTCAGCAATTTTATTCATAGCGTCATTAAATTTTTTGTCAGTATATTGCGATTGCAATAATTTTAATCTGTCGTCTGCTGCTATTTGCGCATTACGCATAGCTTTATATAAATCTTGTAAACGTTCGCGGTAACGTAAAAATAACGCTTGTGTATCAATTAATTTTCCTATTGTTGCTGTTTCTGGTGTCATGCTGTCTAAATTTGTTTTTATGTTGTTATAAACGTTTATAACGCTATTCATTGCATTATCTAGCTGTAAACGTAAATCATCATCAACTAAGTATTCGTTATTAAGCAACTTGTAAACTTCGTCTAATAATTTTGAATGTTGTATGTTTAAATTTGCGAATGTGTTAGTTAAAGAATTGTAAAGCACTTTTTCACGCGTCATTCCGCCTAGCTGCTCAACGTCTTTAGCTGTTTCGTTTCGCCATTCTCCGTTAACATAACGTCTTAATACAGCAACGTCAGGGTTTGATGTGTCATACCATAATGTATCGTTTTGTGGGTTTTCTGGTGGCTCTGAACCTTTAAATATTTTACGTTCGTAATATTCTAATTCTCCAGCTACAACATCACTCACAATAGTATTTACATTAGAAATACTGTCGTTTAGTTTTTTAGTAATTTCATCTAATTTTCTATTAAAGAACTCTCTGAGTTTTGTTTCTTCGTATTCAATAACATTACCGAATGTAAATTCACTTTCATCTGCTAACCAATTGTACTTGATACCTATAACTTCTGCTTCTATATATAACGGTGGTCTGAAATCTCTGTCTTTCACTCTGACAATATCTCTTAGATGCACTGTTACATCATTATAATATTTATGAATATCAATTGAAGATACTTCATAACTTATCGCTGCTTGATTACGCTTATTAAGTTCTGTTTTAGCAAGTGTAGTCAAACGTTTAAGCGTCATATTCTCGTCGTTACTTTCAGGCTCATATACATCCCAAATATAACGGTTAGGTAGTCCGAAAATCTCTTGTGCTTCATCATCTACTACAACAGTTTCAATTCTTGAGCCATCTTCTTTTTCAGGACCAACTGCAAGTAAAGCTGTTTTCACTTCAGATAGATCAATCGTTCTTGTCATACCTGTTAAGTCTTTACCTTTAGTGATTTCCTTACCTTTGAATAAGTTTTTAGGTTTAGCAATTGATACATAACGATGTTCGACTGAATGAGCGCTTAACTCAATATAAAACTCAGGGACCATACTATAAGTAGTGCAAAGCATATAAATTAAATCAAACGGGTTAGTATGAGAAGTCCATGATGTTGTTCTATTACCACCATATTCTGTATCATCAGATACTTCCCAACCTGTATCAGCAAGTGTTTTAAGTAACGCTTGTGTTGTTGTATGTGCTTCAAATTTACCAGGTTTAATAGGTTTAGCTGTTTTCAAATCTTCTAAATAACTAGCATTACATTCAATTTCAGTCGTACCGTCAAAGTTATCTATAATGTGGATGATAATGAACTCTCTAAAAATACCATTGTTATCTTGAGCAATAATGCGATTACATTCTCTTAGTTTTTCTGCTCTAGTATTTTCAATTGTAAAATCAAAGGTTTCTGTTTTTTCTTCTACATTCATACTCATTTCAACATTAAGTAATGCGCCATCACTTTGACTAATAAAATCAATAATGTTGTCGTTAAAATCAAGTACATGTATTCCTACATTCTTCACTATCTAACCTCCAATCTATAAGAATCTATCTTGCCAGTATACTGTCGTGTCATATGTGTTTTCGGGGTAAATCATACATTCATTCACCCCTTTATTTATGTTGAAGAAGTCACTGCCAAATGTTTTTAAATCAAGTGCAGGTTCTTCGTTAATGGTTACCGTCTTTTCTTCCATATTGATATTAATTAAGTCACCTTTTTTGATGATTAAATCTCTTGCTTTAGGTGGTTTAGGTAATATTTCATGATTATAACTACCTAAAATTGTTGTAGGCATATGATAGTTACTACCATTTTTAGCAATGTAGATACTCACTGCCGATATAGGTCGTTGATAGAAGTTTCCTGCATCCACAAACACCTTTTCTGTCACATCTACTGGAGTAATTCGTTTAGGATATTCTACTTCATCGTATTTCCATGTTTTTATATAGAATTTATCTCCAATACGTTTTAAACGCATATAAATTACTATATGTTTCCATGTATAAAACTTAGGTGCGTTTGTATAACTGTATATCTTCTTTTGATTACCGTTTTGGTCGAATAGCGTTGCATAGATTGTTCCGATATTTTGTGTTGCTCTAGGGTTGCTGTAACCAATAGAAGCAATCACACGGTTATCTGTGTCATATATATACTGCGTTGCATGCGTTGCACCTTTTTTACCTTGATTAACATGTATTTTAACTGTCGAACTAAAATCTTGAGTGCTTTTACCGAATGAGTGCTTATATTCTGCACCATTCCATCCACTTGTACTTGTAATACTACTTTCATCAAGCATAAAAGCGTCTTTTGAAGAACTCATTGCCATAGCACCACCAACTGTTCCACCAGTAACGTTGTCGTTAATAGTACCGTTAGTGACTTTAGTCCATCCAAAGAAAGAACGCATCTCATCATTAAATAAAGTCGGTGTATAATCTTCAACTTTTTTATCTAAATCATCATCACCAATCATAAAATAGTCTTCGTTATTCTTCGTGATAGAGAAGTAACTCGCATTCTTTAACGCTGTTGCTTGCACAATGATAGGACTATCGGCTGTTCCTGTACTTACCACTGATACTTGGTCTGAAATAGCTGTGTTTTTAGTGCCTTCAACTGCGTATTTGTATGGATCAGCTAAAACAACATTAATACTGAATTGCCAAAACGTTTTACTATACTTTTCTAACTCAATCGGTCCTTCAAAGTAAGCATTCCAGTACCAATCTTGTGATTTAAACTGTAAAGGTACAGCATGGTCATAATCAAACAGCTTAACTAACTCATTTAATACTTCATCATGCGTTTTTTCGCCACCTGATGAAAGATAATCATTTCTGATGATTAATGGAAGTTCGAATTTATATTCTTTAAGTTGTCTTTGTTTAACTACACTCCCACTTCTACCTAATACTTCTTCAGTTTCAATACCAAAATTAAAAGAGGGTATTTTAAACCCTCTTTCAACTACTAACCATGGAAGTGTTTTATTATTAACTTTTATAGTATCAATCAATTATGTGACCTCCCCTGGTTTAAATCTTGATTTTCTTTGTTTTTGTCTATTGTATTTATCAATAGAATTGAAAACTTGTTGTTCGTGTGTATATTTATCAATTGTTGGATTAAAGTCTTTATCAGCAATTGCATTATTACTTGCTACTATTTGAGTTAATAGAGCAATTTGTTGTTGTTGTGCTTGTAACATTTGAAGTAAAACATCATTATCATTACTACTATTTGGTTTGGGTAGTGAATTAGGTCGTTTATTTCCTCTAGCGCTACTTTTCTTATCTATATCTTGTGCTGCAAGTGCTAGCATTTTCATAGCGTCACTACGTCTAGCTGGATCAGTTGGAATTATCCATTCAGGATAACCACCTTCTGCAATGTTGTACCAACCTGCAGATTTGATTAAGCCACCTGTGGCAAAACGTCTTGAACCAGTTGGTCCCCAACCACTTTTACCATAAGGTAAATCTCTGCGCCAGTTAGAGTTATTAAAGAATGCAAGCAATTGGTCGTAACCATTTTTAATGTTTTTATGACCTTTAACCGCATATGTTTTGAATGTACTTGGTACGTATTGTAATAGTCCTTGTGCCGGTGTACCTCGTAAGTTGTTAATATCTCGGATGTTACCTTGTGTTACTCCAGCGTTACCGTTGGATTCTCTAGCAATTTGTGCAACGATACCGTTTAATTCTCTATTAGATAAATTAACTTTCATTTTCTTAGCTGCTCGTTTGATATCGCCTTTCCACTTGCTTGCTGATTTGTTTTGACTTCCACCGCCATTATGTGTTTTTAGCCATTTAGTAGGGTCAAACGGTCGTCCGTTACGTTGCATTTCATAATGTAAATGAAGTCCTGTTGAACTACCAGCGTTTTGTCCGTCCTCTCTAGGATCGCCACCGGATACGCCTAAAAGTGTACCCGGTCTTACTTTTTTAGTACCATTGAACGCTAATTTGTGTAAATGGCCGTAAATTGATTTCAAATTACCGTTAGTGATTTCGACGTGTCTACCAAAACCACCACTCCAACCGTTAAATGTTCTAGCTGTACCGCTCATAGTTGAATAAACTTTATCGTGTTTGTAGTTGATATCTAATCCATAATGAGGTCGTGCGAATGGATAACCAGCTGCTCTTGCTGCTGCCGCTGTTGGTGCAAAGCCGAAGTTAATACCTTTTGAAAGGTCAATATATCCACCGTCGCCACCGCCAGCTTCTTCAAACCATTCCTTAACTTTATTAACGGCTCCCTCTTTTAGTTTCTTGAACATACCTTTCATAAGGTTAAATGGTAATTCAGCACCTTTAGGTATGCCAAATGAAGCCATATTAATACCAAAGCCTTCAAATACTTTTTCTAATAATTTTTTTGGTTTTTCTATCCAATCTAGTACATCGCCAATTTTATCGGATAACCAATCTTTACCTTTTTTAGCAGTGTTTAACGCACTATCAACAACTGCTTTTCCACCTTCTACAACCTTACCAGTCATAGCTTTGACGCCGTCTTTAGTTTTTTGAGCTACGTCGCCCACTAAATTGTCATCTTTTTTATGTTTTTTCGGCTTTTTGCCTCCACCTAATAAATTGCCAATAGCTGTACCTATACTGAATTTAGGTATTGTACCGCTGTTAAATTGTGGTCTATTAAGTAAACTATGCGTTTGTGCGCCATTTAAAATACGAGTTCCTTTGGCAAGTGGAATTGTTGTATCTGTAGCTGGTGTGATGAAAGCTTTACCGCTAGGTGGAATGACTGTTTCATGTCTAAAGCCACCTGGACCATTGCCTGGACCTTTATCTCCAACGGTAGCTAAAGTGTTTCGATTAAGTTTACCTTTCGTAATATAACTTTGAGTATGGGTGCTTTCAGTACCAGTAGAGAGTTTTATTTCAGGTAACTTAGGCATATCTAATTTTCCAGCTACCCAGTTCACACCGCCAATTAATTTATTTAAACCTTTTTTAACTGCTGTAACCATTCCAGTAATATGGCCTTTGATTTTTCCAATAATGTTTTTAAGTCCACCATTCATATTATTGAATGTTCTTCGAACACTGTTCCATAAACCTTTAGCCATATTAATCGTTGTATTCTTGATACTACGCCAAGTGTTAGACATAAAACTTTTAACTTTGTTAAAAATATTACGCGTTCCATTTGATAAACTATTCCAAGTACCTTTAACGCCACTCCATAAAGATTTCGCTAATCGCACTGTTGTATTCTTGATGTTACGCCAAATATTACTCATAAAGTTTTTAAGTTTATTAAAAATTCTTTTAGTACCGTTGTATAAGCTATTAAATGTATTTTTGACACCAGACCATAACGCTTTAGCTAACCTCACTGTTGTGTTTTTAATATTACGCCAAACACTACTCATGAAGTTCTTGAGTTTATTGAATATACGGTGTGTAAATCGTGATAGAGCATTCCATACACCTTTAACTCCTGACCAAAGACCTTTAGCAAGTTTGACAGTAGTATTTTTAATGCTACGCCATACATTAGACATGAAGTTTTTTAGCTTATTAAAGATATTGCGCGTTACTTTAGATAAACTATTAAATGTATTTTTTACGCCACTACTTAAACCTTTAGCGAGTTTTACTGTTGTGTTTTTGATAGCTGTCCACGTTCTTATGATAAAAGCTTTTAAATTAGCTAGTATTTTTCGAACACCATTATACATGCCTTTAATAGCATTAATAACACCGTTTTTAATAGCATTCCAAGTTTTAATAGATATTGCTTTAATACTTTGCCATAGACGATTGATGAAGTTTTTCAATGTATTAAGAATGTTTCTAGCTGTGCTGACCAATGTTCGAACAATGGCTAGCACTCCAATTTTTAAGGCAGTCCATAATTTAATAGAAGTATTTTTAATGCTTGTCCACAATGCAGATAGGAAACCTTTTAAAGTTGAGAAACTATTTTTTGCTAAAGCTACGAGGCTTCGAATGATTACTAATACACTACTTTTAATTGCAGTCCAAATTGCAATGGAAATATTTTTAATTCCATTAAGAATAGCAACTATAACATTTTTTAATCCAGTAAATAAAAACTTAATAGTGGCAACTAACACTTTAACTATTCCAAGCGTTACATTTTTTACTATCGTCCATATTGTTCTAAAAGAATTAATAATCAATTGTCCGATAGTTTTAACAATAACCACCATATTACCGAGTGTAGAACGTAATATGCCCGAAATAATTGATAAGTATCCACTGAATACTTGTTTTACACCTTCCCATAAAAGTCTAAAGTCTCCTGTAAACAAACCTTTAAATATTTTAATAACGCCACGAATGACATTAAGCCCGCCTTGGACTATTTCACGTAAGCTAGTGAACACATTGATGACAATTTGTTTAATACCACCGAATATAATACCAAAGAAAGCTTTTATACCCGATAATATTGGTTTAATTACACCATTAAATAGCGAATTCAAAATTGAGCCTACTGCAATCTTGATAGTAGTAAATACCATGATAATAAAATCGCCATTTTGTTTCCAAAATGTTTTAAAGAAAGCTCCTATAATAGTAGATGTTGTTTTTATGAAGTTAACAAAATCATTGTAAGCGCCACGTACCATTAAAAGAGTAGCATAAAATTGTTTTGCTGCTTCATCAGGTAGTATCTTTTTAAGAATGTTTAAACCTTTCCCAGAATTATTATTCATAATAGCGCCGATTGCACTAAAGAATTGTTTAATTACACTCCCTAAACCAATGAACGCATTTTTTATCGGTGTGACTACTGTGTTGACGATATTTCTAAATGTTTCTGACTTTTTATAAGCAACTACAAATGCTGTTCCTATACCTGCAATAGCTGCAACTGCGATACCAACCGGACCTGTTAATGCAGTCATTAGTCCGCCAATCAAAGGTATCTTAGTAAGTAGTTGCCCTATATTAGGTAAAACGCCTTTAATACCACCATTAAATAGGCTAAAGAATTTAGCCCCGCCTTTAGTAGCATTAAGTAACGTCATAGCTTCTGAAATACCTACAATACTATGTGCAAGTACTCCAGTTGCAACAATGAGCGGAGGTATAGCAGCGCCTAATAAAGTGAATGCTGCGATTGCTATCTTAGTAGCATTACTTGTCCCTTGTAAGTGTTCGAATAGTCCTGTCAACTTATCTGCTAAGAATGAAACGATAGGTGCAACTGCATCTCCAATTGTTCTAGCAAAGTTGATGAAAGTGTTTTTTAACATTTTCAACTTACTACCCATTGTTTCATAACGGATGTTAGCTTCATCAGTCAAAGCACTATTTTCTTTCCAACCTTCTGAGCCTGTTTTGAGTGCTTTATCTAGAACTTGATGATTGTTAGCCATACGTCTAATAGTATCGGCTTCTCTTATTCCTTTGATACCTACATCATCTAAGGCTTTTAATACTCCTTTTGCTCCGCCTTCAGTTTCACCTAAACCTTTAACGAACATTGATAAAGCTTTACTTGGGTTATTTTCCCAAATTTGTGCAAATTCTTTACCACTAACGCCTGCAGTTTTAGCAAAGCTATCTAAAGTGTCGCCACCTTCAGCAACAGCTTTTGTCATCTTATTCCAAATCTGTGTCATGGCAGTACCGCCGGCTTCTGCCTCGATTCCTACTGATGACATCGCTGCACTAACTGACATAATTTCATCAGAACTAAAGCCTGCTTGTGCGCCTGCACCAGCTAAACGTTGTGCCATTTCAACAATTTCTTTTTCAGTTGTAGCTGTACTATTACCTAAAGCAACAACTGTAGAACCTAATCTATCTACATCTTTAATTGGCATATTTGCAGCATTAGCAAATCTTGCAAACTCTGTTGCTGCTTCATCTGCAGTAAGATTTGTAGCTACACCTAAGTTCATCATTGTTCTAGTGAATGAAGTGATATCTTGTTTCTTGATACCTAGTTGCCCTGCAGCTTCTGCTACTCCTGCTATTTCTGTTGCAGCGAATGGCATTGTATTACTCATTTTAGTAATCTCGTTGCCCATTTTATTTAATTCGCTACCACTCATGTTAGTTGTTTTAGCCACACCTGCTAAAGCTTGTTCCCAATCAACAGAAGATTTAATAGCTATTCCCATACCTGCAACTGCTGGCATAGTCATATAAAGCATTGAAGTAGATCCAACACTTCTCATAGTAGAGCCTACATTTCTAATAGAATCTTTATACTTATTAACACTTTGAATACTTCTACCAAACCCACTAGATGCTAAACGTTGTGCGTTCCGTTGTTCTGTTTCTAGTCGTTTATAGCTTTGCGTTGTTTGATCTAGTTCGCTCTCAAGTTCATTCATCTTAATTTTTTGTTGAGTGATAGCACTAGATAATTCTCTAGCTTCTTGGCTGTCGCGCCCTTGTGCAGTAGCTACATGATTGTATTGCGCAATTAATTCTCTTAACACTACACGTTGCTCTGACATGTTAGTTTTAAGTGTGTTTAAATGATTACCATAGGCTTTTACACTTTCCCCTGCACGAGCAAGATTGCTTCTTGATAGTGATAGAGTATCATTAAACTGCGACATCTTTGCTCTAATTTGAGCCATAGAAGAAATGCCTTGCTTTTGTTCCATTTCTAGACGGTTATGCGCTTGTGTTGTTTGATTTAATTGAGTATTTAACTCTTTTAATTTCAAACGTTCTTCAGATAACTTTACATTAAGCTGTTGTGCTTCTTGACTTGTAGCACCGTATTGTTTTTTAGCAAAGTCATACTGTCTTGATAAATTTTGAACAATAAGTTGCTGTTGTTTCATTCCATTGTTCAATTCAGAAATGCGCGCTTTATATGCTTGAGCGGTTTGACCACTCATTTTGAATTTATTAGCACTAATTGTTAAAGATTGTGCTACTTGTGACATTTTTTGTCTAATTTCAGACATTGAAGCAGTTAAAGTTTTTTGTTCGAATGCAAATCGTTTAGCTTCCATAGTCGTTTTCTTATATTGATTGTCTAGTTGTCCTAAAGTTGCTTTTTCTTGTAAGATTTTCTCTTTTAACTCTAACGCTTCTTTACTCATAACGCCTTGTTCTCTAGCAACCTTTTGATAACGACCTTCTAATACTCTAATTGTATTTTGATGTTTTTGAATAACTGTGTTTAATTGATTTAAATAATTCTTGTAACTACTTGTAGATTTTTCTGTACTTTGAAATGCCATATTTGCAATGTTAAGTTGACGTTTCATTGTACCTAGAACATCATTAATCTTTTTCATTGAGAAAATTGTTTGTTTAGTCGTTGTACCGAATTGTTTCATCTCTTGTTCAGTTGAATTCAATTGTCGTTGATACATTTGCAATGCTCTATGTTGCTTACTATATTCTTGACGTAACTTTTCTGCTTCAACACTAGAACGTTGTTCTTCTAAAGTCATTTTCTTTAACTGATTAGAAATGTCTTTCATAGAATTTTCAGTTACATCAATCGCTTTAGTTAATTCTTTCGTTCTTGTTGCATAAGACTGCATGTTTTTCTCTGAGTGCTTGAAATTAGCATTAGATCTACGCATTTCTGAATCTAACGTTTTGAATTGCGCTCGTATTTGTTTCATTGTACGTTCAATACCAACATCACGCATATTCATTAAGATTGATAAACCTTTAAATCTTGATTCAGCCACTTACTGCCCCTCCTTCCTTATTTAGGTATAAAAAAATAGCCTTAGTATCAATGACTAAGGCTACAATGCAGAGAATAGCGCATCGGCTTTTTCATCAGTATCAACAGTATTTAGATGACGTTCATCTAAAATTTGAAGTATATAATAAAATGGCATTTCAAGAACTTGGTTTGCTGGTGTACCATTTTCCACCATATCTTTTACGACTTTATCCAAATTCTTCAACATGCCATTGTAAGTTAATTCTTCTTTTTTTAATTTGTTTAACTGATGCTCTGAATAAACTTTTTTGTTTCCTCGTCTTGTTGACCATTAGCAATGAATTGTACTTGTTTTTGTAATGTTTCAAGTGCGTCAGGCGCATGTAGACGATTTCTAATATCTTTAGCAGTGAATTGTTTACCATAAATTTTAACTACTACATCGATTAATTTATCTAATTGTTCTTTGAATGATAATTCAACTTCTCCATTTTCTGCTTTCTCTAATTCAGCCATGATATCCACTGATTCATATAAAACATCTAATGGTATAAAGTGTGGTGTTAAGTATGTTTCTAATTTAATTTCTTCTGCTTCTGGGTTTTCTACTAAACGAATATAGTTACGCTTTAATTTGTTTGACATGTCTTAATATCTCCTTTTATTTCGAAATAAAAGGACGGCATCACACCGTCCTAAAGATAATTTATTTTTCTTCTACTCTTTCAAAGAAAGGTAACTTATAACCTTTTTTCTTTAAACGTTTTTCAAAGTCGTTGACTACTTTTACTTTTTCTTCTACAACCTCATCTTTACGATATTCTTTACCAGTTTTAAGGTCTTTAGCATCTTTTAAAACTTTATATTGAACCATGGATTAACACTCCTTATGCTTCAGCAGCAGATTCTCCTGTTGTACTATCATCAGTATCTACTTCTGTTTTACTGTCATAAGCGCCATTTAATAATTCTTCGAAGAATGAGTCAACATTTGCACCTTCACGAGAACTATCGAATAAGATTTTACGTTTACCGTCAGCCACACGGTGCATTGCAGTACCTTCAGATTCTTCTGAACTAAATTCCCAGTTTTCTTCAGCTGTTTGACCTTCTAAGTTCGGATCAGCAAACATAACTTTAGTTAAACCAACTTGTTGGTAAGAACCATCGCGACGTTCACGTTTAAACCATACTGCTACATAGTTATTTTGTTTACCGCGTTCTTCAGAATATACTCCATTTTCGTCGTAAATTTCATTAAAGATTAATTCACGAATTTCTTGAGGGAAAGCATGCATTGTCATTGAAATTGTACCTTCACCATCTGTATTACCTGATTCAATGATTGAACCATCAGCGTAAGCATTAACAATTTCTCCGCCAGTTTCTACTGAAATTTCTTGTAAACCACGAGTTTGTGTTACATTTGAATATTTGATAGTACCGTCTAATTCATCTGTTTCTAATAAAGCGAAACCTAAATCTTTAATATTGATAAATGATTTTGGTGTTTTAGCATATTTAACCATTTAATTTTCCTCCTCATAAAAAATTGCTTCATATCGTCTTGTTGAGCGATACAAAGCAAATTCTTTGTTATATTCATTTCCTAAATTACTTACTTGCCCTGCTTTCAATTCTTTCCAGAGCAAATCACTAATACGTTGTGATATTTCGTTTCTTCTTAATCGTGCATTGTAATCTGCACTAGCTTTCACAAATACATCTATTTGAACAATATAACTATACGCTGCACGTTCTCCGTCATAATGTACTTCGGGAATAGGATCATCAAAGTCATCTAATACGACATAAGGCTTTGTGATGTCTTTAACGTCAGGATAGTCATTGAACTTTACATTCTTGATATCTAGTATTTTCATTAGTTTTTCGTCATCTTTTAGGACGCTATATATTTTATTTAATATATCAATCATAGTAACTTCTCCACTTCTTCCTGCACCGTTTTATAAAACTCTTTCTCAGCTGTACGCAATGCTTTATCTATCGCACCAAAACCTTTAGGTCGAATAAACTTACCATTTCTAGCGTGAAAGCCTTTCTCGTTTAAATGAACAATAGAATATCTATGATGTGGTCCTTCCCAATATACTCGAACAGAACGAACGCCTTTATCCCAATAAGGCGCTGATAGCTTAGCCTCTTCATACTCTGCGCCAGTATCTCTAAAGTAACGAATATTACTTTTGATACCGTCTAAAACAATATTTCCCGCCTTAACCAACGCCTTATCTATGATTTTGTTCATTCTTTGACGACTAAATCTATTCTCCAAATCTTTTTGAAGTTGTTTTAATCCATCTGCACGAATACCACTAAAATTATTACTCGCCATTAGATACCACCCCTGCAGTTAACATTAAAAATTGTTCGTTCTCTACATCGGGTTGTACTAATTTAATATTCAAATCTTGATGAATATATGGCGAATCTATTGCAACGTAATGTTTTTCGTTTGGTATATATTGCCCATGTGTTTCACGTATAAATATCTTCACATCATGTTCTGTACCATTTGCAATTGCTTGTTGTAATTCAGTCATTTTCCACTGTGGAACGTATGCCCAACAATGATATAAAACTCTTTTACGTTTTACACCTGCTTCTGGTCCTTCGTTCTCTTGATACTCATAAAAATGAACACGCGTATTTAACTTTTTTGTTGTAATAAATGGTTTTTTAAATTTACTTTTCATTTCCATCACGCTCTCTTAATGTCAAAAAGCCAAAGTGTAACAAATCATCTTGATAATTGTCGTTAAAAAACTCTAATAAATCTTCATAATCATATCGAGCGCGTGCAAAAACTAAGTTTTTACCATTCAAATTACTATTAATATCAAATGCGCCAAAACGTGTTTCTAAGTTCTCGTAAGACATATTTAAAACACGTAATAAGTGTTCATCTTCCGTATCATGAGAAATCTTAGTGTATTCTTTAAATTCATCTAAATTTTCATCCGATATTTTAACGCTTGGCATTAGTATCAACTACTTTCTTAGGCTTGTGCTGCACCATCTGTAGTACCACCTGCAGGAGTTGAAGTACGAACTGCAGTAGATAATTCTAAGTCATACACGCGTGATGCATTGTTATCAGCTGGTTGGCCATAAGCAAATGTTTTAGCAGTGTATAAAATACAATCTTCTAAAGCTAAAGTTTGGTCGAATTTTTTAACTGTTAATCCGCCACCACGTACTGCATCATAGCGATCAGTTACAAAAGCAACTAATTTATTTGTTGGAACAAATTCAGATGATACGATTTGTACGTTATAAGGTAATACTGTTACAAAACCACCATTAGCAGTTAAATAAGTGTAACGTGCTTGTACATCCCATGAGTCTTGTGGGTTAACTACTAATACAACTTTACCGTCAATATTTACTTCTTTACCGTTCTCTTTAACAGATAAGCCTTTTAATACGTCTTTTAATTCATTTACAGTTGTGTCTGCATCTGCAAAAGTTAAAGTTCCAGATGTTGTTTTATCAACGACACCGCCATTTTCTTGGATATCTTTCATTAATCCAACTGGTTGGTCTTTAGATGCACCTTCACCTGTTAAGAATGCAGCTTCTAAAGCAACCGAAATAGCTTCTTCAATTTGAGTACGAACAAAACGTTCTACCCAGTTAGGCCCAAACATTTTTAAGTCATCTGGAATAACTACGAAACAAGTTAATTTAGATTGTTTGAATTCTTCTTCATCAAATGCAGCATCTAATTGACCTTTGATTTCACCGAAGATTTTACCCCAAACAGCTTGACCTGTTGGTTCTGCTTTAATGATACGTGTTACTAAACCTGCGTTTTGAATGTTGATTTTTGAAAGTAATGGATGTTCTGATTGTAAATCATCAAACACACGTTCAATAACTGTTTCAGGTAATAATTTTTCTTCTTTATATCCTACTTCTGTATTGATTTCATTAAAGAATTTACGTTCTTCTGAAGTTAAAGGATCTTGTGAACGTTTAGCTAAAATACCATTGTCTACTACACGATTATTTACTTCCGCTGAAATTTCTTCTTGTAAATCGTTTGATAATGCATCAAACATTTCTCCGAATGCTTTTGATTGTTCTTCATCACTTGCACCATTGCGAACTAATTCTGCAAAGTGTGCTTTGTGATCTTGATAGTTTTTTAATTTCTCTCCTACTTTGATAGGCATTAATATTCCTCCTTAAATTTATGCATAAAAAATAGCCATTAACATCAATTGCTAATAGCTACTTAAAATGCAAATCTTGAAAATTTATTTTCTTTTGGTGGTGGATTAGTACCTCCGCCTTGGCCTTCGCCTTCATTACCTTCGTCATCGCCCTTTTCTAATTTATCTAGGTGTGACTTAATGTTTTTAACTTCGTTTTCCAAATCTGCAATACGTTGTTCATTTGAATCATCACTTGAAGGTTCATCTGGTGTTCCTTCTTCTGCTTCATTAATCATTGCATTGATAATTTTTTGTTGTTCTTTAAGTCTTGCAATATACTTAGAATCTTTCAAATTACTTACACCTTCTTTCTGCTTATCAACAGATTTACGAGATGATTTCTCATCTGCAAAACCTTTATTGATTGCCTCATCTGCAGTTAACCATGTTTCATTAGTGATTAGATTAACAATCTCATCACGATCTAAACCTGTTCTATCGTGATATATATCAACAATAGATGTATCAATTGCAGTTAAAGCATTCAATGTTTTCTGAATGTCTGATTTGTTACCAAAAGCCATTGTAGAAGCTTCATGTACCATCATATTTGCGCCTGTTCGGATAATAATCTTATCTCCTGCCATTGCAACTAATGATGCCGCACTTGCAGCTAATGCAGTGACTTCAATTGTAATGTGATTTGATAAGGACTTTAAGTAATTATAAATTTCTATTCCTTCAAACACATCACCACCGCCAGAATTTAAGCGAATAACAATATCTTCTTTAACATTATCAAGCGAATCTTTCACAGCTTTAGCGCTGATAGTGTCGTCAAGAAAAGATAAGTTAGCAATAGTACCTGACAACGTTAAAATGTGCTTGTTATTCTTAGTTTCGTTTCTAAAAACTGGCGTGACATTTCTCACAATTGGATTACCCATTATTAGTCTCACCCCCTTCTGTTGGTGAAACTGATTCGTAGTTTTTAGTTAATACGTATTCATCTAGGTGTCCATCATCTCCTGGTTCATCGCCAAGCATGACACGAATTTGATTACCAGTATAAGTACCAGAAGAACGCAGTTTATCAATCGCTTCTGCTAATTCGATTGGGTTTTTCTTATCTATACCGACAATTTCAATGCGTTTATTTTCTTTTAAGTACTCATCTTTAAAAAATAATTTAGCATTTAATTCACGCTCTAATTTCTTAGTTAAAGGTTTAAAACAAAATTGATTAGTTGCTTCAATCGCTTTTTCTAAATCTGCATTTTCTCCTAGAATTAGAGAGGGTGATATACCGACAATACGTGCAATATAGATGAGAATATCTTCTATTGCTTGTCGTAACTCTTTGAAATCTGAACCATTCGCACTAGAATTATTTGTTGAATGTTCTTCGTATTCCAACCCTTTCGTTAAAGGCACAACTGCAACTTGATTTTTCTCAAAGGTGTTAAAAATCATATCAATATAATCTTGAATACCTTTCGTACTTAATTGCGTTGAACCTATATTTAAAACGCCTCGTATTTGATTTTTCTTGAGTTGCATATTCAACATGCGACCAAATACTTCGCCATAATCTTCAAACAGTCCTAACGAGAATTTATCTAACTTTTCATTGGCGTATTCTAAATAAATTACATCATCCATTGAAAAGTAGCGATTATATTTATAGTCGTTAACCATAACTGAATTAAAGCGATGTGGTAATAGTCCTAACTCTGTTTCATGTTCGAAATCATCTGCCACAT
The DNA here is from genome assembly GCF_003217445.1 of Staphylococcus sp. AtHG25. NCBI lineage: Bacteria > Bacillati > Bacillota > Bacilli > Caryophanales > Staphylococcaceae > Staphylococcus > Staphylococcus sp. AtHG25. The sequence goes on from NZ_QJSN01000002.1 coordinate 160,192, forward strand.
ATAAATAATCATCATCCGATTTAATGATTAAAGCTTCGTTATCTACAAGAAGTTTATAAATAAATTTCTGCCAAAACTGTGTAGCATTTTGATTAGGGTTTGGTCGAACATTCAATAAGTAATACATATCATCTTTAGTGACATGATCACTTTCTTTCACTCTAAATTCAGATCGAGCGATTGTCCTTGCTACATACTCAACTACCACATTTAAAGCCATTCTTTTGATATAAGCTTTTGAACTTGTTTCTTGTAAAAGTTCTAAATCATACATCCATGAAATCTCTTTATTTTTTTGAAATATCTTATCAAATAGCCCCATAACTTATTCCCTCCTTCCTTTAAAATCTCAAGCCCCTTAACAGATTGATTTCTTCTTCTAAATTAGAATCTTTCAAATCATCTGCTCTATACAACGCATGTATAAGAGCTTGGAAACCATCAGTTTTACGTCTTATTGGCTCTTTCTTTTCGTATTCTTTGTTGCCATCTTTACGTATCTTAACGGCAACATTTTGCGTGTACCAACGCATTAGAGGGTTATCACCAAAGATAAGGTGATGTTGCGCGAACATATCTTCAACTCTTGGTGCAAGTAATGATTGAATTGCACGAGTGTTTTTTATTACTTCATATTCGATACCTGCATCTTCAAATAAAGGTCTAAGTAAATCCATACGGAAGTTGTCGGCTACGACTTTTTGTAGTCCGTAATTCTTTTGCGCTTCGATAAACCAATCAATAATATGTTTAGGGTTTATTGTTGGCTCATCTACAATTGTGAGTAAACCTTTTTTCTCCCATTCATGAATAGGTGGCTTTAATTTGTATTTATCAAGAAATTCTTTTCTAGCGAATGAGTGAGTTTTCCAAATATAATCATCACCGGATCTAAACAATAAACCGACTGCTGCAAAGTCTTTTAAACTTGCATAGTCAAGTCCACCAATACATTCATTGTTTTCAAGTGGAGGTATAGGTCGATTTGTAGCCATTATGTCATCCCACGGTGCTACAACACTTTGAGTATCAGTTTCAGGCATGTTCATTCGTTTAGTCATAAATTCCGGTCGATTAGATGGATTAAACTGAAGTCCTAGATATTGTTGATGGACTTCTTTAAATAATTGAGCGCCATATTCACTTTTAGGGTTTTCAAACATTGGGTTTGCTTTTTCCCAAAGTTCCGGTTTATCTATTTCTTCTTTATCATCAATTTTGCAAATGAAAGGGAACAATCTATCTTCTGGATTAATACCTTTTAAGACATTGTCTGCTCTTTCTTTTAATCTATCTAAAAACCCTTCTCTTACATATCCGTCTGTACCTATGTAGAAAGTACGAGGGTGTGCAACTTTACCTAGTCCACTTCGTTTAATATTAATAATCGTATCTTTTTCGTAAGCATGGACTTCGTCAAAGAAAATACAACCTTCACGAGCGCCATCTTTCGTTTTCTCATTAGATGTATCAAACAAGAACTGTGATTTGGTACTTGTTCCTTCCACATAAACCTTACTTAAATAAAAAGGGTTGTTAGGTCGTTCGCTTGTAATATATAAGTTGTTACTTTCTATCATTTCATAGATTTCCCTAAAACTTACTAGCGCCTGTTTCTCACTATTAGCTACTACTGACATATTATATTTAGGAATACCGTGTAATGGTGTCATAAAGAACGCTGCTAACGTACTAATATAACCGTTCTTACCACCACCACGAGCCATTGATATGAAGAACTCCGAAAAATAAGGCGTTTTAGTATCTTTTTCATATAAGAAAACAAAACATGAAATGAACTTTTGGAAGTCTTGTAGTTTGAAAAACCATTTCTCACTAAACTTGATGTAATCTTCTATTTTTTGATCATCAAAATAAAGGTCATCACGTTGCAAGATATTATCTTCTAAAAAAGATACAAGTCTAATGCGCTCTTTGTTAAAAATAACGTTGCCTGATTTATATTTTTCTATATAATCTGTAACATGTTTAGGTATCTTCATGTTAAATCAGGTCCTTTCGCTTGTTCTTGTCTGCGTCTTTCTTCGGCTTTTCTTTCTAAATGAAACGATTTCTCTAAAGCTAACAACGAACCATTCACTTTGTTCTTCTCTGCTATTGCAGGATTAGGTTTGATGTACTCTTGTGAAGCGTTTTTCACTACTGTAATAGGCCCAGACTGTTCGATATAAACATCTAATGCGTAAAATAATTTAAGTAAGTTGGTATAGCGCTCAACTTTTTCAACTTCTATATCATTATCTGTATCTATCTGCTTCATTAGGTAATCTTCTGAAGCATTAATTCGTTCAATTTGACTGGGTGTTAATTTATCTTTGAGGTATTTATCCTTTTTCAATCCCCTCCCCCCTTTGCTTATTTTTTATTTTTTTCGAAATGTCAAGCCCCCTTACGTATCTTTTGATGAATATATCTGCAGAGTTGACCCAAGCGCCGGTTTCCGCGAAGCCTTTTGTGACGCGGTTTATTTAGGTGGGGGGTATTTGATACTTTTTACACTTTTATTTATTTTAATTAAATAATATTTTTATACAATTTTATTTTACCAATTTTCATCATTGTATTTATTCTTTCTATTATTTGGATTATGTTCAAATCTCCCATGACGTTTGTTGTGATGAAATTTACATAGTGTTCTTAAATTAGAAAGTTCATATGCTAAATCTGGTCGTAATTCCAACTCTTTAATATGGTCAACTTCTAGTGATTGTTTCTGATTAATCGTCAATCTACCTTCTGCATTACACATCACACATTCATAATGGTCTCTTGCCAATACTTTTAATCTTGTCTTACGCCACTTAGCATTAGAGTAGAAACCTTTATTCTTTGTACGTTGTTCAATATAGTCTGCATATGCTTTACTCATCTCTATTACTCCAAACAAAAAGACACACCACCTATGTGATGTGCCTGTATATTCATATCGTGTTAACTCAAGTATATATAATTAAATAAACTATTTATAATAGTGTGTCATGTGTGGCATATGTGACATTTGTCCTGTTAAGTTTGAGACTTCATATATATATTCACAATGACATCTAGCTTTCTATATATTTCTTTTCTATCTACTCTCATTAACATGGCAATAGTATTTATCTTCTCGCCTTGTTTGAGTAATTGAAGTATATGATAGTTCTTGTCATTCGTTATCTTATGTTCATACTCATCAATGAATGATACCTTATCTATAAGCTCTTGTGTCTTACGTCTATCCTTATCATTGCGTATCACTCTTACTAATACCTTATCGCCTGTACCACCTTTAGCTTTAGGCATAGCTGATTCAATACCATACTGTCCGATTGATGTACTATCGTACTCATATACTTGATGATCAATTAATCGCCTCATCCAATGATAATCCATTATAAGTTGTTTCACTTCCGTTGGTGTGTACAAGTGATTACCTCCATTACTTAAAATGTTTCTTCGCTCTTTGTATTTCAAACTCCACATCTTCTATGTCGCAATCTCTTACGTACTTAGTAAATAGATACACATTCGTATATCTCTGTGCGTCTAACTCCTGACGTAAGACTGTATTGTTACCTATCGCTATAAGTAGAAGTATGCCGAGTATAATGGTTAGTGCTATCCACATTACTCACTCACCTCTGCTTTAATTCTGTTTAAATCAATCTGATCCCACTCACTAGCAAAGTCTTTAGGTGCAGTATCAATATCATCTTCGCTTTCTAAAATAGTGATGAGTAGAGAAGTGAGATACTTCCCTAACTCATACATAGCGATTAAGAATAAATCTTTTAGTATGCGTTTAAACATCATACTTACCTCCTAATCTATGATAGTTATGCCCACAATGATTACATCTCATATATTCGATTGGACTGTTATAATCTTTAGCCATTAGATTTCCGCCTAAAATTTTGCAATTAGGACATTCACTTAATCCTGTGATTTTCTTATATTTCTCTTTCGCTTCTTCCTTATCCTCTGCCTCAACCAACGTCATACGTTCATTCTCTCTAGGTTGTTCTACATTGACATGCACATAACCTGTGCTATCTGTGAATTCTCTGATTAGGAATTGTTTCACTTCCCCAGCACCTCTTTTACTTTAGTTAGTATATCTTTATTCTCCTGTACTTCCGTATGCTCCTCGCTCTGACATTTCTTCAAACTCTTGCACCTCCGTTGGCTCTGGCAACATAACTGGTGTAACAACTAACTGCGCTAAACGTGTACCAGCTTTAATTACGACCGCCTCATCATCTATGTTATCTGTGATAATTCCAATTTCTTTGTTATAAGTGTGGTCGATTGTACCTAACGCTACACGTAATTTAGTTTTAAGTGAGTTACCTGAACGTGGTCTAACTTGTGCCTCATATCCATACGCTAAATCAATCGCAATATGTGTTGGAACTACTTTTGTACTATGCGCTAGAATAGTTGTATCTTCTGCTACATATAAATCTAATCCACTATCTGTCGGATTTGCTCTTGTTGGTAAAATTGCATTTTCTGATAATAATTTAATTGGTAAAATTCCCATTTATTGTTCCTCCTTATATTTATCTACAATTTTCGTGACTTCATGTGCATAATCGTCAGGTGCTACTATATAATCAACATTTAAAATCTCATCAAACGCCTTTGCCTTCCTTTTCACTTCTGCCAAATCATTGATGAGTTCATCCCGTTGCTTACGAAAACTGTCACATTCTCTTCTAACTTTCTTCAACCTAGCGTCCATAACACTAGATACAAACTTAGCTTCTGCGTTCATCTCAAACACTCCCTGTTCATATTCTTACTTTCTCTCGGCACTTGCATTGTTACATGTACATTTGTCATCCGAATAACAAAACCTTCAATGCCCATAGCCTTTAGTTCGTGCTGAACTTCAGTAGGCGATTTACCTTTTGTTTGATATTTGTATGTCTGATTTACTGTTTCGCTTAACTTAAAAATTCTGGTCATGAGATTAACTCCTCACATATCTCATCAAACGTTTGAATACCTCTACCTTCAGTGATATCCATAATTACGCCATACACATATTGGTTGATACTGAACTCTGTTCGGTCTTGTTCATCCGGAATGTGTCCTGTCCCCTGTCTAATATCAGTACATTGCACATAAATCTTAATATCCCTCTCACTTGCTTTTTTAAGGTGCTGTGCGTACCCCATTTCGCAAATTGTACCTTGTGCATGAGGTAAGTAATCGAATATCATTACATCGCTTGTTTCCATGCCTAATGTGTCATTAAACACAATACGTTCCGCTAATTTATCTTGCTTAGCATTCGCTTTATCGTTGATATCCTTATCGTCGTGTGGTGCATAGACTTTAAAGCCTAATCGTTGTAACTCTTGCTTTTCCCACTCTCTACGCATCTGTTGTCCTATGCTTAGCATATCGCCGCCTAAATAGATCATTGTTCTGCCTCCCACTTCTCAAATGCACGATTTAAATACCAACGTGCTTTATCTAAATCTTCTTTACCGTTTTTATGATTGGCACGACTGATATATTTGATTGCGTTACCGATACTGAAGGCAAGTTCTGGTTTGTAGTCTTTCGTTACTTGTTCAATAAAATCTATAATCTCAATATCGCCGTAAGTATAATGTGGTGGTTCGTTTATAAAATCTACTTTACGAGTGAACGGCTCATTTACTCTCACAAAATCATCATTATCTGTAAGTATAAATTTATAACCACCTGCATTCTCTACCTCTGCATACCAAACTGTTTTCAAACCTTTTTCTATTGCATACACACGATTGACTATGGCCGTTTGCATAGCATTAATACCTTTAAATGCTGCTTGGAACTGAACAATATTATCTACTTTCAAATCAATTATTCTTACATTTTCCATTCCGCTACCCCCTTACCTTTGGAAATATGTCATTCTCCGATAAGTATCTAAACCACTTACTACTCACTCTGTGCTTAGCGACTAATTCTTCTGAACGTCTTGCTCTTGCGATACGTTGCTCACGTCGTTTACGTTTCAATGCTCTTTCGTGTGCTGCTCTAATATACATAAGCTGACGATATTCTCTTTCTGATAATCTGCCGTACTGCTCTTTATTGCTTAATCGTTGTTCTTCTTTTACTAATTCATCATTATTAATCACGATACTCATATACTCCTTTGCCATAGATTAATTCTGGACCACGTAAACCTTCTTTATATCTCTTGCGAACTGTGCTATCAGATACATCAAAATATTTGTACACATCACACAATCTGTAACGTTTACCGTTTAAATTCACTTTCGGCATAGTGTCACTTCCAATCTGCGTAACTGACACTAACGTCAGTAATGTTTTTGATATTATCGAGTAAATTGTCAGGATCATTTTTATATCTATTAGCGTAATGTTCGATATAGTTTTCTCTATCTGCATGTTTGTTTATCCAAATAGATTGTTCTACTTCAACTGTTAGGTCGAATGTGAGTTTTAGTGTTTCTTCCTGCATTACACTTCCTCCACTTCTAAAATAATTTTTGGTTCCTCTGCATATTGCTTAAAACTGTGTATCTCAACGATTTGATTATCGTCTTTCCATAGGTGATCGTTCGCTGCATCTAACACAGTTTTAATTAAGTTATCTATATCTGGCTTAGTACGTTTGTACTGTCCAATTGCTAATAACTTTTTACGATTACTCCAGCTTTTTGGTGCCTTGAAGTAAAACGATAATGTCACTTTCAATTTTCCATCGAGTAATGCGTTTGGCATCTGCTCTCTTATGAAGTCCTTATGCTTTGTATAAGACGTTGGCATGTACGTTTGAACAAATCTACCTGTATTTCTGAAACGTGGACGAGGCGAGCCAATAGGTGCCTCATACGTTTCGTTAAAGTTAATTTCTATCTGCACGTTGTCACTCCTGTAATGTAAATAATTCGATTTGTTTATCATGTTTTGTTATACGTTCATTCGCTAATTCGAAGTATTTTTCATCTAATTCGAAACCAATATAACTACGTTCATTGTTAATACATGCGATTGCTGTTGTCCCACTTCCTATGAACGAGTCAAGAATAATGTCTCCTTTTTTGGTTAACCTCTCAATAAGCCACTCCATGACATACAATGGCTTTTGCGTTGGATGTCCTTTACCTATTTTTTGACTTTTTGGCGTTATAGCTGTTTTTATTAATGGTCTTTCATACTTTTCACTCAATCTATTAAAGGTCCATTTACTACCTTTTTTAACACCATAAATAGCGACTTCGTAATCTGTTATAAAACGTCTATCTCTATTTCTAGGTATTGGGTTACTTTTTTCAATTCTTATTAAATCTTTTATTTCAATATTATTTTTTTCTAATTCTTCGATAATGTAGGTAATCTTTTTCCAATCAGCGAAAATGACAACATTCCCACCTTTTTTTAATTTTTTTACCGCTAATGATATCCATGAAATTAAATCGAATTCCTTATCCCATTCGCCGAAATCAATACCGTATCTCCCCATAGTTTTGAACCTGTTTTCTCTAGCTATAATATAAGGAGGATCAGTGATAATAGCGTCTACACTCTCATTGGGTATTTTCTTCATACCAATCAAACAATCTTCGTTGTAAATTTTATTTAGTTCCATTTGCTCACTCCTACACATCAAATATTGTTGCTTGTAATCCTAGTTCTCCTTCGTATAGAAGCTCATACACGCCTTTGAAACGTTTCAACTCACTATCAGTCATCTCTTTGTATTCTTCGCTAAAATGAGCGCCTGTGAGTGTTTTAACGATATTCAAATTACGCTCATGTTTCTCTACCTTTATTTCTTCTGTTCCGTCTGGTCTATACAGATAATACTTTTCGATAATTGCCATCTTTATCTCTCCATTTCGTCTCACGTTCAATAATGTCTTTCACTTTCTCATAGTCATCGAATGGAGATATCTTTTTCTCTTCCAACAAGCGATTGATAGCCCGACCAACTTCAATCAGTAACGTTCCAATGAGTTGATCGTTGCTATAATCTCGTCGGTACATTGTTCCAAGTAACTTTTTGTATTCGATAACCGTCATGTCATAAACCTTTGTGTACGCTTGTAGTATTCAAATTCGATGACACCTGTTTCTCCGTCTTTATTCTTAGCAATATTGCATTCAACTATCGACTTACCGAGTTCATCTTCTTCATCTTGGTTGTAGTAATCATCTCGGTATAAAAGCATGGCTAAACTTGCGTCTGCCTCAATTCCACCTGCTTCTTTCATGTCTGACAACATAGGTCGTTTATCATTTCGACTTTCTACACCACGACTAAGTTGTGAAAGTAATACGATAATTGCACCTGTTTCGTTTGCTATTATTTTCAAATCACGACTTATTTTTTCGATACCGTTTCTGCGGTCTAATTTGCTATCTGTTTGCATTAATTGAAGGTAGTCGATGAATATGACCTGTTGCTTATCTTTGTTCTTCATGGCTTGCTTACGGACTTCCTGAGTGCTTACGTTGCTTTGTGAATTAACATCTATTTCCAGTTTTAATATTTCGCTTGCAGCACTTGTTAATTTAGTTAAGTCATCGGCGCTTAAGTCTGATTTTTTCTTAATACGTGACAATTCAATTCCAGTCGCTGCGGATAACATTCGCTCTAATATTGCTACGCCTGTTGTTTCTAAACTAAATAGCGATGTCTTATAACCCTGTTTAGCGATATTAAGCATCATCTGAAGTGCAAACCCTGTTTTACCTACTGAAGGTCGCGCTGCAATTACAATGAGCTGTGTTGGCTCTAAACCGCCTATTTTATAGTCCATTAACGGAAAACCTGTCTTAATCACTTTCTTAGGTTCATCGCTATACAACTCTTCTACAAACTCATCTACAATTTGTTTTGTACTTGTTTCATCTGTCGCACTAATCAGTGATACTTGGTTTAAGTCAGTAAGCATTACTTCAAACGATTGCATATTAGGCGATTGGTTAAATTCATTGATTACTTCATTCGCCTGTGATATTTGATAGGCTTCCAATAAATTTTGCTGATAGCGCTCAAATATGCCATAACCAATAAAATCGGAATTATATAGTTTTTGTATCGTGTCGAAGTTTAAGAAGTTTTTGTTCTTCGATGTTTCTAAGAATATTTCTTGATGATCTACCTTACCGACTTCAAACACATATTCCATAAACACTCTGAAATCGTCGTAATAGAACATATAAGGTCTAACACGCAACTTTTCGATAAGTTCAGGTTTTTTTAGCAAACTTGAAATAATCGTACTTTCAACATCTCTGCGTTCATTCATGGTTGTTCACCTCGAACTTTCTAAGCTGTTCTGCGAAGTCATCAAGTATCTTTTTTCGTGCAGCTACATATTCAGGGTCGTTTTTCATTTTCCAACGATGCTCTTTTACATCATCTGGCGCCTCTTCATATTCCATTTTCTTAGGTGCTTTTCTCATGATTTTAGGTAAGTTAGGTGGATATGAATTGCCGGAATTAATATAGTTGTTTAATGTTTTTAGTGTTGGTTCGTAATCACCATTTTCGCTAAGAACTTCTATCCATGTTTCTAACTTTGGTTTATCGAACTCTAAATTATAGATGTTCCTAATTTTTTTGATGATTTGTAACGCTTCTTTCTTAGTCATACTCATTACTCATCACCTAATTCTTGTTCCATCGCTGCAATTAAATCGTCGGTTTCATTAGTTTTCTTTTTCTTAGGCGTTACTTTAGCTAGTGCTTTCTCTTTGGTATCTACACCTTCGTTATTCCAATTTCTTAATACTTTGATTAGGTAGTTAATACCTTTCTTATTTTGTTTACAGTAGTTAATTGCTACTCCTGTTATTTCTAGCTTGTTTCCTTTAATAAGATTGAGTTCATCTTCTAACTCCTGTACTTTTAAAGGACTTTGCATCATTTCTAATTCTTTACTAACCAATTGGAAAATTTGTGACGTGTCGTCTGTCACATTATTAGTTATATTATTATTAGTTAAATCATTATTAGTTATATTATTATTAGTAGTGTCGGGTTTCCCTGAGTGGGAATTTCCCAACTGGGGTTTTCCCAAGTGGGAATATCCAATGTGGTTAGGTTGTTCGAAAACCCGATATTCATACTCTCTGAAATGACCTTTATCATCTCTAATTCTTTTACGTTGAATGTAACCTACTTTTTCCAACTCTTTAATACCAGTCCGCAAGCTATCTCTACCGTCGCAAGCGTGCTTTTTTAATTCGGTTTCATATATTTGCCAGTCATCTGGTCTGCTTAACAAATAAAGTAGTATACCTTTAGCTTTCCAACTTAAATTAGGGTCATGTATAAAATCTTTATTAACTGTCACAAAATTACCCGACTCTTTATAGACTCTAAAGATCGCCATTTCTTTTCTCTCCTTTCAACATCTTATTTAGTCGATCGTCCGCATCAACCCAGCTATCTGTTAAGTGATACTTTTGATTAAATGTGTCCATTCCTATCTGGTGCTGTTCCGAATGATGAGAACGACATAGTGCTAATACTTGATTGCCTACATGATTTATCTTGTTACGATTGCGCCCTTTACCTACTGCATATCTATGCGCTAAGTCAGAATGTGGTTTTCCGCAGATAATGCAGTTACGATTAACTGTTGACCAATATAGAAATGCTTTATCATTTTTAAGTAAGTCGCTTGTTTTATAGTTGAGTGGGATATTGTTATGAAACACCCAGTCGAGAATGACTTCGATCAATTCTCTAGCTTGTCCTCTTGAACAATTACTTAATGACAAGCGTTCATCATAGCCATTTAGAAACGTTATATAATCTTGGAACATTTCCCTCATGTATTCTCGGGGTTGCCCTGTATAACCCTCTATGTCGTTACATAGAGCAAACACTTTTCGTCGCTGCTTATCAGTGATTAGGAATGGATCAATAGCTTTAACTTCGCATTCAACTTCTAGTCCGTTATCTAGTAATAACGATGTTTTGTTGTCTATATCTACACCCTCAATGACAACGGTAGTCGTACCGTCATCTTGAGTAATGTAATTTTTAATAATTGGCATCTAAATCAGTCCTAGAACGGTAGATCATCATCATCTATATCTGCGTTGTTATTACCAAACGGGTTATTGCCTGCTGGTGCTTGTCCTCGTTGCTGTTGAGGTTGGTTGTTTTGTTGATTGTTATTCTTTGGTTCTAAAAATTGAACGCTGTCAGCCACGACTTCCGTTACATATACACGTTGGCCGTCTTTTTCATAGCTACGTGTCTGAATACGACCGTCTACTCCAGCAATTTGTCCTTTTGATAGATAATTATTTACGTTTTCTGCTTGTCGTCTGAAAGCTACTACGTTTATAAAATCAGCCTCTTGTTCGCCATTTTTATTTTTATACGGTCTATTTACTGCTAATGTAAATCTTGCATTCGCTACATTACCTTCATTAAAGTTTGGATCTTTCGTTAATCTACCTACTAAAACTACTCTGTTTATCATTTGTCATTCTCCTTATCTAATTCTTTAGTTATGTCGTCTAATTTGTTATGTGCTTCAGCTATTTGCTTTTTGCTCAAATCGTTTATGTCAGAAATTTTTAACCATCGTTTTGTTTTTTCTACTGATGAGTCTCCGCCTTTTTCATTTGCTAAATTTACAAATTCATTTATACGTTCCTCTAAAATTGTTATATCGTCATCGCTTCCACTTGGCGTTTCTTCGCCTAAATATAAATAGTTGCCTAGCCCGAATTTAGCTGCACATTTAACCATGCATCGCTTAGTTGCTTTGTTAATATCAAATATTGCAGTAGCACTTCCTACGGTTACTGGTTTGTTTCTAAAATCTAATACTGGTAGCCATTCACGTTTAGTTACTCCGAATACTGTTAATTCGACGCACACCATGTAACCTTCGTTGGTTTTGAGATAGGGAACAAAAAAGTTTTCATTTGTGCTATCTGGATAAGGGAATTCGATTACTCTTTCTGTATAATTCGGATCTTCTTTAGTTAATTCTTGTTGTACATACGCCCACGATAAGTAATTTAAGTTTTGTTTTTTCTCAACATGTGCGCTCACATCTCTACTGTTTAATTCTCTAAACTTGTCTGAGAAGTTAGGTTGTTCAGCCATCGTTTACTTCCTCCAAATCCTCAAAATTGTATACTTTACGTGTTTCTTTTGTTTCGATTGTTGATACTTCAATCAAGTGTTTATCCCAGTCAATGTCTATATCTTGCAAACCATCGAATTTACGAGCATTACGTCTTAAAGCATTGTAATTAGCATATTCTTGAGCAGTAGGTTTATTAGTGATCCAACGTCCAAAGTGATTATCTTTAATGCGATACTCTACTTCACAATTTGATATTGGCTCTTGCATTCACATACTCCTCCAGTCTCTTGTCTGCTCTGTCTGCTCTAGCATCTGCACTTTGATATAGGCTTATATATAAATTGATGTTGTCGTTTAAATCATTGATATGCTCGTTAGCAGTATCTAGTTGTCTTTTTAGATGTTTGTTTTCCAAACTAATTAACATTAAATCTCTACTGTCTTTAAGCAAGTTGTTATATTCTTTTAAAGATAGTGTTACCTCTTGCATATATGTGCCTCCCGTTATATGATTAAGATGAATTTTTTCTTAAATGTTTGACTGTTAGTCGTTGCAGCGACTTCCAGTCTTTTTTTGTGCGTAAAATAATTTGTCAAAAAATAGATACGTTACTGTTGACGCAACTATTGCAATCGCTACTGCATTAGTGATGAATACGCTCATCATCATTGATAAGAAGAATGTTACGTTGAACATCATTCCTGCTATTAAGATTGTTTTGTCTTCATTAGTCATTTCTTCACCCCCTTATAAATCTCTTTCTTATAATCTTTTAAGAATTTCCACATTAATTCAGCGTCGAAGTAATGAGATGAACTACCACCTTGACCTTCAAACCAAATATCATTTTCTTTGAGATATTTATTAAATCTAGAAACTTCTAATATTCTTTTTTTTATTTTGTACCTACTCAACTTCGATTCTTTGATTAGATCTTCCATAGTCCAAAATGCAGGTAATGAATTACTTACCAATTTTTCAAATTCAACTTTAGGTATAAGAACATGAGTGTCGGGTAATGTGACTGTTATTGTTTGTTCCATTTATTAACACTCCTTTCGTGTATAATGTTGTTATCCCTTAATGAAGGGAGGTGGATTTAATGAAAGCTTTTATAAAATATTCTTCCGGAGATGAATCAATCGTCGAGAATTTCCAATATCTTCTTATGAGTTCTAATAGTGGTAATACTAAAGTTTCTAAAGAAGATGTATCTTCAAAAGTATTTTCTTCAGGTAAACGTTATACTTTTGTTGGTGATAGAACAGTTAGTACTGTAAGTGCTGGAATTTCTTATATCGAATTCATCGACTAATTTCTTTAAGCAACTCTGCAACTGCTCGCAACAGTTCAGGGTTGTTTCTTGTTTCTAAGTTACTGTTTGCATGTTTTAATAAATTAAGTTTTAATTTGCTTTTTTCTTTAGCTATTTTTAGTTTCTGTAGCATGGTTTTGCCTCCTTTAAGTTGTTTGTTCGATTGTGGGTAGAATGTCGTTATCTTTTAGTAATTCGTAAATGAACAATCTACCTTTCTGCGTCCATTTAGTATTCATGCGAACTGATGTACTACCATCTTTATGTTCAATCTCAGTAGTTGATGAATGTGTATAACCTTTATCTTGAATGTTTGAATATAGTAACCACTGACCAGATTGTTTATATTGAACTTTCAGTTCATGCAGTAACTTGTTTAATGCTTGAGCCGACATTCCGTAATCTTTAGCAATCTGACCGACTGTAACCAAACTTTTATTATTTAAGATTGTGTCTAGATAAGATGCTTTAGGTTCGTACTCGGCAATCTTTTGTTTTTGCATGTTGTTTTCAAGTTGTAGCTGTTGTTTCTCTTTTTGTTCTTCTATCCAAAGTTCAGCACGTTTGACTGGGTCCTCAATCATGTAACTTGCGATAGGTTGTGCGATTTGACGTTCCATTTCGTTAAATTTATTAATGTAAGCCATTTTGAAATCGTTGTGACCTTGAATGTTGAACATGTATAAAGTGAAACCGTCTTTAGTTAGTAGGAATTCTCGATACTTGCGTCCCCTAGTATTCGTAAATTCACTATCAATAATTTCACTGTCCAAATTTGGACTGTGAGATTTTATAGTTTCTAAATCTCTTAAAACATGTTGATGATTTTTGTTTAGTTCCTCTGCTACTACTCGACTAGAAACGACTGCCCCTAATTCTGAATTATTTTCAATTTGTATTTTTTGTAATACTTGCATTTGTTGTCCTCCTTTAAGTTAAAACTTTCTTTTTACGTAAGTCTTTGTTAAAAAAAATATCTCTTCCTTCTTGTGGTGTTAAATCTAACGCGAAATAAATTCCATTTATTACCGGATATGAAGGTTTAGTTCTTCCATGTATCATATTGGACAACGTATCTCTATTAACACCTATTTCTTCAGAAAGAGTTTTGATGTTGTGTCCTTTTAAAGCCATTTTTGATTTTAAAAGTTTAGTGTCGATAGGCATTTCGTTTCACCACCTTTCGTATTACGTAAGTAATCTTATCATGGCTGTACAAAATAGGTCAAGCATTTTACGAAAGTTTTTAAGAAAAATATTGCAAATGCCGAAAGTTTTCCTTATAATATAGTTATCAAGTAAAAGGAGTTGTATTACGATGTGCTTTTCAAAAAGAATGAAACAATCAAGAGAAAAACAAGGTATGACTTTAGCTGAACTAGGAAGAAAAATTAGTAAAACTGAAGCTACTGTACAACGTTATGAAAGTGGAAATATCAAAAATCTTAAAAACGATACTATCGAAAGCATAGCTACGGCATTAAATGTTAACCCTGCATTTTTGATGGGTTGGATAGATGAAAGTGATGAACAACCACAACATCGTGCAGCTCACCTTGAAGGCGAATTAACTGATGACGAATGGCAACGAGTTTTAGATTATGCTGATTTTATAAGAAGTAAACGTAAATAAAGGGTGTTTTTATGGGGTTATATGAAAAAATGTTAATAGAGCATGACTATATAGAAGTCAGAGAAACAGATGTTATGCCTAATGACTTACACGGTTTATGGTTAGGCGATTTAATTCTAATTAAACGCAACCTATCCGAAACACGCAAAGCTGAAGTCTTATATGAAGAACTAGCACATCACAAACTTACATATGGGAATATCTTAGATCAATCTAAAGACATAAATCGCAAATTTGAAAACTACGCAAGACGTCATGGATACGAGGCAGCACTTCCCCTACGTATTATTGTGGAGGCACATAACTATGGTGTAAGTAGCTTATATGAACTAGCTGATTATGTTCAATTAAGTGAAAAGTACATAATAGAGATACTGGGACATTATAAACAAAAATATGGTATTGGAACTCACTACGGCAATTACGCTATTACGTTTGAGCCGTTGAGGGTGTATAAGTTGTATAGAGTTGAATAGTGTTATGGTGACGCATTAATATAAATTCTATTTAAAATTCGATATAATATAAAGATTGCGAGGTGAGAAACGATGAATTCAATAGAACTATTTGCTGGAGCTGGCGGTTTAGCATTAGGACTTGAAAAGGCCGGTTTTAAACACAAAGCTTTAATTGAAATTGATAAATATGCATCTGCTACTTTAAGAGAGAACTTCAAATCGGATTCGGTATGGGAGTCAGACATTACTAAACTAAATCCAGAGGATTTAAATATAACTGAAGAAATTGATCTAATTTCTGGTGGTGCGCCTTGTCAAAGCTTTAGTTATGCTGGTCTAAGAAAAGGAATTGAAGATGCGAGAGGCACTCTTTTTTACGATTATGCCCGATTTGTCAAATATTTCCGTCCTAAGATGTTTGTTTTTGAAAATGTGAGAGGGCTAATAAATCACGACAATGGTAATACTTTAAAAACAATTTTAAATATATTTAAAAAATTAGATTATCATGTTGATTGGAAATTATTGAAAGCAATAGATTACGAAGTTGCCCAAAAAAGAGAACGTATTTTTATTGTAGGTGTCAGAAAAGATGTCTATAACAATAATGGTGAATATGACTTCCCTAAAAAAATAGATAAATTTTTAACACTGAAAGATGTGCTTAAAAATGTACCTGATAGCCCGGGTAGCGTATATCCAGAGTCAAAAAGAAAAGTGTTAGATTTAGTTCCACCAGGTGGTTACTGGAGAGATTTGCCAGATGACATTGCAAAAGAATATATGGGAAAAAGTTATTATTTAGGTGGAGGTAAAACTGGTATGGCCAGAAGAATGAGCTGGGATGAACCTTCATTGACACTTACTACTTCCCCTCAACAAAAACAAACTGAAAGATGCCATCCAGATGAAACTCGTCCATTTACTACTAGAGAATATGCAAGAATACAATCTTTTCCGGATTCTTTTACTTTTGTAGGTTCAACAAATAACATATACAAGCAAATTGGAAATGCTGTACCTGTTAATTTAGCGTATCATGTCGGCATAAGTGCCAAAGAATATTTAAGCAAAGGAGATGTTAACAATGCTTCGAGAAGAAATACAGAAGTCATGGGATGTTGATTTTATTTCTTGCGATGATTATTTCAAACACGTTGATGAAACCTTAAATAATATGTATAGAAAACAAAACATTAAAAATTTATCTCAATTGAATAAGAGTATAATCGACCCAACAAAAATGATTTTTGATTCTTTTACAAATGGATTTGATAGCAACGAGTTAATAGATGCCGAAATATATAGACAAGTAGATAAAAGTATTAATAATGATATAGGATACTTTCATCAAAATTTATTCAATTATATAGATGGTTGGTTTGTTCCGAAGTCTGGGTTTGATATAGAAAATCACGAAAGAAGTTTATTTGCAGAAATGAAAAACAAGCACAATACAATGAACTCTGCTAGTAGCCAAAAAACTTATATGAAATTACAACAAAAACTTTTAGAAGATTCTAATGCGACATGTTATCTAGTAGAAATCATTGCTAAAAAAAGCCAAAACATAAATTGGAAGTGTAAAGTCGACGGCAAGAATTACGATCATAACAAAATACGCAGAATTTCTATTGATAAATTTTATGAATTAGCCACAGGTGATTCATTAGCTTTCAAAAAAATTTGCGAATGGCTCCCTATAGTAATACACGTTTTGAATAAAGAAAAACAAACTGAAGATGTCACAGACAATATTTTAGAAGAACTAAAACAAATAGATGACGATTTCGTTGACTCAATTTTCAAATTAAGTTATCCAACTTATACTGGCTTTGACAATATTAATATTAGATTCAAAGAATTTTTACCATCCCAATAATAAAAAACGGGTAGTCCGTCTACCCTTATTATTTTTTAATCATTAAACCGAACATATGTTCTTTGAAGGAGGTGAAACCCCATAACTAAAACGGAAATATTATAGAAAGGATGGATTTTATGTCTGTTAAAAAGATTAAAGGCACTTGGACTTATGATTTCCAATATGAAGGAAAACGATACAGAAAAAGAGGTTTTAGAACTAAAAAAGACGCTATACAAGCTGAAAGAGAGTTGTACATTGATCTAAGTAAAGGCGGTCAATTAGCAAACGATATAACCTTTATAGAATACTTTGAAAGATGGATTAAAGTAAATAAAGTAGATAGAGTATCTCAATCCACACTAAATAGATATTATAGTGCTTTAAATGTGTTTGAAGAAAAGTTTGGTTCTATTCTCATTAAAGATGTCAGCCAATTAGGTTACAGAGAAATGCTCAAAGAATATGCTGAAGGTATGTTTTTAGGTGGTCGTAAAGAAGGAAGAACCAAAGAAAGTGTAAAAAAATTAAACAATTGCTTTTCTCAAGCTTTTAAAGACGCATTAAATGAAAGACTTATTTATAAAGATCCAACTTGGAATGCGCCAATCTATGAGAAAAAAGCAGCAATGAGTGAAAAACAAAAGTACTTATCTTTAAAAGACTACCAGTTATTGAAACAAACCGCATCTACTAAATCACATTTATCTTATCTTGCAATTTATATACTTATAGCAACTGGTGCTAGATTTAGTGAAGTTCAGAAACTCAAAAGAGTGGATATAAATAAAAGCCAAAATACTATCCACTTGCGAGGAACTAAGACTAAATCAGCCGACCGTCATGTAGCGATTACTTCTAAAGATATGAAACATATCATGGATGTGATAAGTTCTAAACCACTCCATAAAGACGGTTATATATTTAATACTGGTATTTCACTCATTACTAACAAAGCAGTAACAACTGCAATGAGAAACATATTGGCCAAAAACGAATTGAAAAGCGATTATGGACTTCACTCTCTAAGACACACACACGCTTCAATGTTATTAGGTCATGGTTTTAGTATACAATATGTTAGTAAGAGATTGGGTCATGCAAACATAGAAATTACATGGCGAGTATATAGCCACTTACTTGATGAGATGAAATCGCAAGAAGATGAAATGTTAGATTCAAAACTCTCTTTTTTCTAAAACCGACAACAAGTCGACAACGAAGTGCTTGAAACCCCTTATTTAAAGGTAACAGACAATCCCTCCGTTTCCGTCATTTCAAACCCTCCATTTATTGGAGGGTTTTTTACATTTCTATTTTCCGCTCATAAAAGCTAATTTACTCCTTTTGCATTTTCAAATAAATTATCTATTAAATTATTAATTTACTCTTTAGCATTAATTTAATGTTAAAATTTACATTAATTTAAAATATTAAAACTTTAAAATTTAAAAATATTTCGTTCCATATGTCTATTTTATATAATATACTTATTTGTATAAAATATAAATTTTAAAGGAGAATGTTAAATAATGGCTGATCGACATTTTGAGAGCAATGAAGAGCAAAGACAATGGCAACAATTTCAAGATTACCAACAGCATAAGTCCAATAAGAAAAAAGGATGGTTATGGGGATGTGGTGGTTGTGGTGGTTGCCTAGTTTTATTAATCCTTATCATAATAGGAATATCAGCTTGTACTGCTTCTTTTAGTAATTCTAATAATAATCTTAATTCTAATAATACTGAGCAACAAAGTTCAAATGATTCTGATGCTACTAGAGAACAAAAATCGGCTCTTAATAAAGCTAAGACATATTCTGATGTTATGCACATGTCTAAACAAGGTATTTATGATCAATTAACATCTGATGCGGGAGAAAAATTCCCAGAAGATGCTGCTCAATATGCAATTGATAATCTTAAAGTTGATTATAAGAAAAATGCTTTAGAAAAAGCTAAGGATTATGCAAATCAACAAGATATGTCTAATGATGCAATTTATGATCAACTCACTTCTAGCTACGGTGAAAAGTTCACGCAAGAAGAAGCGCAATATGCTATAGATCATTTAAATAAATAAAAATATAGCGGCTATAGGTTAAATCCTATATAGCCGCTTAGTTATATTAATAAGACATCAATTTTAAAATATCTTCTTTTTCAATAGCGCCGAAATAATGATAGAAATCAAACTCTTCCATTGCTTCTTTAATGTGATTGTAGTCATGCAATACACCTACAAGTGCGTTCTCCAACTCTGTTACATCACCTTCACCAAAGAAATCTCCGAATATTCTAGCATGTTCAATTTTGCCTTTTTTAACATCAAATTTGATTTGTACAAATCCTTTTTCAAATTTTTCATCGCGTTCAAAATTATACTTAGGATTTCGACCGTAGTTCCATTCCCAGGTACGATATTTCTTATTACTTAATGCTTCTATATTCTTCCAATCTTCGTCTGTTAACTTATATTCTTCAACTTCATGTTCACCAAAAATTGTTTTTAGAATGATTTGTTTAAAGTCATCAATTGAAATCGATTCTTCTAAAAATTCATCGATATTTGCTACACGCTTACGCACTGACTTAACACCTTTAGATTGAATTTTTTTAGGATTAACTTTCAATGCATTTTGTACTTCTCCCAAGTCACTATTTAACATTAATGTACCGTGACTAAACATTCTATCTTTAACTTTAACCATGGCATTCCCAGAAATTTTAGCTTGCCCTACTTGAATATCATTACGACCAGTCATTTCAGCATCTACACACATTGATTGAAGTGCTTGTACAATTGGTTCTGTAAACTTTTTGAAATTATGGAAGCTATTACCGTCATCATCTGTAATAAAACTAAAATTTAGATTTCCTTGGTCATGATATACAGCGCCACCACCTGAAATACGGCGTACAACATGTATGTTATTTTCATCTACATATTGTTTATTAACCTCTTCTATAGTATTTTGATTTTTTCCGACAATGATAGACGGTCCATTTACATAAAATAGAAAGTAACTGTCATCCGAAGGTAAATGTTTTAACACGTACTCTTCCATGGCAAGGTTAATTGTAGGATCAGTAATATTATTATTGCTTACAAATTTCATCTATATCTCTCCTTTGACTCTCTCGTATATGCCCTTAGTTTAGTTATGCCTTATATTTATTTATTTTGCCAATTATTTACTCAAATTTGACATTATTTTCATAATTAAAATATTATTTGCCATTTTTAGCATATATTTGTTTATTATTATGCAAATTTTTAGTACAATATAGCCTAGTTATGAATTTAGGAGGACTCCGTATGACTGTTGCAGAAGTAGGAAATATCGTAGAATTTTATGACGGTTTAAGAGGCCGTGTTGAGAAAATTAATGACAATTCAGTTATTGTAGACTTAACAATTATGGATAACTTCAATGAATTAGACTTACCAGAAAAAACAGTTATTAATCATAAACGATATACTATCGTTGAATAAGAAGGTATACATTAAAATGAAAAATATATCAAAAGCTTTAATTTGGTTTATAGCAAGTTTCATTGTATTCCATTTGATTTTATTTGTTATGTGGGGAGAGCATCAAGAGTACTGGTATCTATACACTGGTATTATGTTAATTGCAGGTATTAGTTATGTATTTTACCAAAGGGACATAGAATCTAAAAGACTTTTAACTTCTATCGGAGTTGGTATCGCTACAGGTATCGTCTTGGTTATAATACAATTAATTTTTTCATTACTTTCACCACAAATAACATATGCAGAACTTATTAAAGAATTATCAAGAACAGGTGTTTATTTCAAATGGCAAATGTTAGTGACGTTAATTTTTGTAATTCCTTGTCATGAGTTATACATGAGAACTGTTTTGCAAAAAGAACTGACTCAATTTAAATTGCCTACTTGGTTAATCATCTTGATTACTGCATTATGTTCTAGTTCTTTATTTATCTATTTAGATAAATGGTGGATAGTGGCATTTATTTTTGTAGCTCAATTAGTATTATCATTGAATTATCAATATACGCGTCGCATCGTAACTACCTCTTTAGGACAAATTGTGGCAATTATACTATTATTAATATTTCATGGATAAAAAACTTTTCTTAGTTTTAACTAAGAAAAGTTTTTTTGAAGTAAGTTACAATTTAAATACGTTTACTTATATGAGTACTATTTTTAATACGTTACTGAAAAATTAGAGTCCAACTTTAAATAATAATTAGGTTGATTTAGCTTTTCAGCGATAAGTGAACTCATCGGTCGATCATATGTGGAATGAAGTGTTGATTCATCTTCCAAGTATTGACGATAATTTCTATAACAATAATCTGTCATTGTAACTCTATACTTTTCATCTAACTCAATATTTTTTATATTAACTCTATCAAAACGAGGCGCTAACATATCTACCTCATAATCAAATCCTTGCCACAATGTACATAATGTTTCATCAATAATAGTCATACTTAATTGATCTTGCTCAAATTGAATATAAGAATAAGTATATTCAAGCATCTTTTTAATTTGATGGCCTCTAAGTGTTATATCTATTGCTTTATCAGGGTGTGGATAAGCATTATAGACATCCTCATTAGTTACTATACCTTTTAATCCTTTTTCACCATTTTTAGGCACGTTAATACAAGTAATATTATTCTCATAGGCTAAATGTAGACTATCATGTAATAATTGTATAAATGGGTGTGGACTACTTAGTAAGTCTTCCAAACCATTAACTTGTAAATCGACTTTATTCTCTGAAACAATATCCTTTGACCAATGTTCTAAGGCTTTACGATCATAATACGTTGTCTCAAGTAATTCCTGATCTTCTGGATACTCACTTAAATTAATTACTGTAGATTCAATATCTTCTTTTTCGAACGAGTTCGTACGTTTTTTAAATTTAATTTTGACGTGTACTAACTCTTGAGCATCTTGTCCTGCTTGAACATACACTGTTTCAAAATCATTACCTATAATCGTTTGATGCTGGTGCGCTGTTATCATTAAATCGATCACACCTATTTCCTTCATTATTTTTTCCGCTTCATGAGAACCTTTTCTATGTCTTGTATTCGTTTGATTTATTTTATATAGTCCACCATGATAGATTACAATTAAGAAGTCAGGATGTTCACTTTCATGTATATATCTAATCCAGCGTTTAGCAGATAATAGTGCTTTTTCAATACTAACCTCTTTCTCCATTTCAGCGAATTCGTTTTTCATTAATCCATCTGCAGTTAAACCTACAATTGCGATTCGAACATTATCGTATTCTTTAATTATATAAGGTGTTGAGAAGTATGGTTCCTTTGTTAATGCAAATTCTATATTCGCAGATAACCATTGAAACCTTGATAGTGATACTGCTTTAGTCAAAAATGATAATCCAAATTTAAAATCATCCGGACTTATACCACTAGCATCATACTGCATAGCATTCATTAATTTAATCATAGGATGACGTTTATAGGGTGCGACAATAGCATAATAATGCGCAGCCAATGAGCCAGCTACACTTCCCCCACTATCTAATAAAATGACTTTATCATTGTTTTCTCTAATATTTTTAACATAGGTACCAGCACGATATATATTTGATCCAAAATCTCCATTCATAAAATGACTATGCATATCTGATGTTGCCAAGATATCTATATTTATATGTTCATTTTTCTCCAATTTACACACCCCTTATTTAAAGCTAGTTTAACATTTATTAATCTGTAGGTGCTATTTATTTCTAATCAAAAAAGCATTCTCAGAATTAATAATTTCTGTGAATGCTAATCTATTTAACCAATTTGAACACGTTCTTTAGGATAATGGTATTTATCCGGTTCTTTACGTCCAGCTATCATAATAATAAATGAAATTAAACCAACACGACCTATAAACATTAATATCATTAGTATTACTTTAGTAAGTCCACTAATATCGTCTGTAATACCTAAAGATAGACCACATGTTCCAAAGGCTGACATGACTTCAAAGAATACTTGTAGAAATGTTAAATTTGTTTTTTCAGTAGCGAGAATAACAATCATACTTACGAATGTTAGAATTGACGCCATAGTAAATACGGCGAATGAACGTTGAATATCAACTACATGTATTTCTCTATTGAATACTTTTATAGCTGTTTTTTCAGCATTATTATTAAAATTAATTACAAAGAGAATTAGTATCGCAAATGTAGTTGTACGTATACCACCACCAACTGAACTTGGAGATGAACCAATAAACATGAGGATACTCATAATTACATTCGTTGCATCACTAAAGTTTGTTACATCAATGGTTTGTAATCCAGCACTACGTGTTGTTGCAGATTGAAATAATGAATAAAATAAGGATTGATGCCAACTTAATCCTTTAAAAGCATGGTGATGTTCTAATGCTAATATGGCTAAAACACCAAAAACAAATAAAAATAGATATGTGCATGTAGTTATTTTGGTAAATAGTGAAAATCTAAAATGACTGACTCTATTCCTTACATATGCTCTGATTTCAAGTAATACAGGAAATCCTATTGATCCTAATACGATTAGAAACATAACAATCGTTTGAACAAAATAATCCTTAGCGTAAGGTATTAATGATTGCCCTGTGATATCTAGTCCACCGTTAGTTGTAGCAGAGACAGACACAAATAAACCTTGCATGAGTGCATTTTTTAAATCTGGATTATCTCTATAGAAATAAAAAGCTAATAACAATGCACCTATAAATTCTATTGTTAATATCGTTTTGATGATTTCTAATATCAGCTTAACGGTTCCACTCATTGTATCTTTATTATTATCTAACATAATTAATTGGCGTTCGCGGATACCTATATGTTTCCCTAACACAACCCATAGTACTGTACCAATCGCCATGACGCCAATACCGCCTATATTAAGTATGATTAATATAATAATTTGGCCAAATGTTGAATATGTATCTACTATGTTAACGGGAGATAGTCCAGTAACACTAATGCCTGATACAGCAACGAATAGCGTATCGATTGGGCTAACATCAACACCATGTTTATGCACAAATGGGAGGTTTAATAATAAAAAAGCGACAACTATGGCTATCAAATAATATAAAACTATCCCCTGTTGAGGGCTAGATTTTTTAAATAACTTACTGAAAATAGACACTCATTTGTCACCTCAACATTATTTCAATTTTATTTTTATATCTTGAGATTTTCCTTTTCTATAAATTTCAGCCGACAATGTTTTTAAGTCTTGTCTATGATTAAAAATTATTTGTCTATACTGTAAATTATTTTGAATTGATTTACTATCTAATTCTACAACTACATCACCAATTTTTAAACCTGATTTTTTACCTAAACCATTTTCTTTTAACATTTCTACTACGATTCCGTTTTGAACATCTTCGGGCACTTTTAATAAATTTCTTTCATAAGGTAATAAATCTGAAACATTTTTAATTCCAATACCAGTATTAGGATATTGAATTTCACCATTTTTCTCTAATTCCTCAGCAATTTCTCGTGCATTATCAATTGGAATTGCAAAGCCCATGCCTTCAATATTAGGCATATTTATTTTTAGCGATACTAAGCCTACTAATTCTCCAACTCTATTGACGACAGCACCTCCTGAATTACCTGGGTTAACTGAAGCATCAATTTGAAAGGTATTAACCAATTCATCATTATTATTATCTTTATCGAAGTCGACAGGTACTGCCCTATTTAATCCAGAAATAATACCTTTCGTCACTGTATTTTTAAAATCATTTCCAAGTGGATTACCAACAACTAAGATGGATTCACCTAGCTTTAAATGTTTTGAATGACCTATTTTAATTGGCAGCACGTTTTTATTTTTTATCGTTGCTTTAAGCACTGCAATATCTGACCACATATCTCTCCCAACGACTGTAGCAGTACCTGTTTTATCATCATCATATGTAATGTTTACTCTTTTATTACTTCCAACTATATGTGTATTGGTTAAAATAAAAAAAGTATCGTCTACAGCTTTGTAGACGACACCTGAACCAACTTCATTATTTGAGTTTGTATTTATTTTATCAATTGTTTGTGTTGTTATGTTCTTAGGTGTGTCATTCTCAATTGTTACCACTGATTTAACAGCTGTTTCTGCATTCTTCATTGTTGTTGTGTATTTCGTATCATTGTTACTACTTTGTTCAATACTACTATTTTGATTAATCGTTGAGATAATTGCACTAATTAGTATAACAATTAATATGATTGCAACTACTATGACTATTTTAAGCCAATGCAATTTTAAAAAGTCTTTTACTTTGTCCATCGTATCATTGCTCTTAGGCTTATCTTCTGAGTGTCCATTTTCTTCTGACTTATTAGAATGAGCTAAATTTTGACTAGATGCTTTCTTTATGTCTTGATTATCTTCAACTTCATTGCTTTTATCTTTAGTATGGGAATTTAATTCCTTGTTAGAAGTTTCATTAGAACTTGCTTTTTGTTCCTTTTGTTCAATTTTTTGACTTTCATTTGTTTCTAAAACGTCATCCGATAATGCTTTAGTCTCTTTTTGTTTTTTAGTTTGTTCACTTTTATCAAGATGATTAACTTCACTTTTATTAATATTAGCTTGTTGTTTTCCTTTATTCTTTTCAACTCTACTATATTTGGGTTCTATTTCAGCATGTTTGGAAGGGGTAAAATTATTGTCTTCTTTCTCCTGTTTTTCCACTTCGTCAGTAGGTTTAGTTACCTTATCATTATTTTCTTTATGTTCATTTTTTAGTTGTTGCTCTTCCGGTAGTGTTAAATGATGCGTGTTAGTATCATTTAATTCTTGATCAGACTCATTATCAGATCGTAATTTAGCTAGATGTTGTTGCTGGTGAATTTCTTCTTGTGTTAATTTCTCAATTCTTGCTTTTCGCATGTTATCTTTAACACGTTCTTCATTAACTTTTGCTTGTTCTTGCTCTTTTTTGGCAAGTCTCTCACGTTGTTCTCTCTCACGTTCTAATCGTTCTTCGCGTTCTTCATTATGGAAATACTCATGTCGTTTTCTACGATACTGTTCACGTGGTATTACGTGTTTTTTATCATTATCCAAAGGTGTCCACTCCTATCGACTAACTCACAATCTATCATGCTAACGTTAAATTATGTTTTGTGGTTGTGGCTTTATTTAATTTATTCATTAACTAAAGTTTAATATCAATATCGCCAATTAGCAATGAATTGAAGGTTCAAAATTGAATTTTTCTTATCAAATCACTAAATTGCACAATTTATAATAATAAAGCCTTTTAAACTTGATGATACACATCAAATCTAAAAGGCTCGAATCACTTATTTAATACTATTTATTGGCTTTCTTCTTGTTGCTACGTACTGACGTTAACCAACCGATTACGACTAAAAGAATCATAACTGTCCAGAAGATAGCTTGCCATAATGTACTATGAGGGAAATGTTCAGGTAAAATACCTATATCTTCATGAGCAAGTACTATAACAACTAATTTAATACCTACCCAACCTACAATTGCGAAGGCAGCTCCTTCTAATCCAGGATATTTATTTAGTAAGTCAACAAACCATGTAGCGGCAAAACGCATTAGAATAACACCGATCATTCCGCCAATAAACATTACTGAGAATTGACCTAGGTCCATGCCACCAAAATGAATGCCAACTTCAGGTAATGTAACAGCAATTGCCATCGCTGCTAACATTGAGTCAATTGCAAAAGCTATATCTGCAAATTCAACTTTTAAAACAGTGCCCCAAAATTGCATAGGTCCGACTTTTTTCTCTACGCCAGACTCGTCAAAATGATGGTCGTCACCCTCAGGTTGATCTTCATGTTTTTTGTGGAAGAATTGCCAGAGATTTCTTATTGACATAAAAATTAAATACGCGGCACCAAGTGCTTGGATAAACCAGAAATTTGCGATAACACTAATTAAGAATAAGGCAAGAAAACGGAATACAAATGCACCTAGCAAACCATAAAATAACGCTTTTTTACGTTGTTCAGGTGGTAAATGTTTTACCATAACAGCCATTACAACTGCATTATCAGCTGCTAATAGCCCTTCTAAAAATACAAGAACGAGAATTACCCATAGGTAAGGTAAAATTAAACTCGGATCCATAGTGGACAGCTCCTTTTTGTTTTAATACAAATAAAGAGACCTATGCTAAATAATAGCAAAGGTCTCACTTAGCAAATAAATGCCCACTTTACCGGAAGATAATACTTCGTAATGACGATAAAGCGCTAACCATCAAGTATTTAATGGTCTTCAAGTTACTCCCCTCTGACAGATTGTCATAGGTATTCATTTGTTAAGTGTATTATACACTATACTTAATATAAATAAACAATTAACGTTTAACAAATTGTCTATTTAAAGAGATATTTTTAAATACCCATTATTTTCAATCATAATCTTATAAAAGACTATACAATTTAATTTCTGAGAATTTTTCTTCGAACCAGCGTGTTGCAAATTCATTTTCGAATAAGAAGACGAAATTATCATATCTATCTTTCACTAATATTGAACGAGACGTGTTCATTTTATCTTGAATATCATCTTCGTTTTCAATCCAACGCGCAATTTTTCTACCGACAGGTTCCATAACAACATCAACGTTATATTCGTTTTTCATTCGATGTTCAAACACTTCAAATTGTAATTGACCAACGGCACCTAAAATAATTTGATTAGTGTGAAGCGTTTTATAATATTGGATTGCTCCCTCTTGAACAAGCTGTTCAATTCCTTTATGGAAATGTTTTTGCTTCATTACGTTTTTAGCTGAAACTTTCATAAATATTTCCGGTGTGAATTGAGGTAAATCTTGGAAACTATATTTTTGCTTGCCACCAACTAAAGTATCTCCAATTTGATAATTACCTGTATCATATAAACCAATGATGTCTCCAGCTACTGCATGGTTAACAGTTTCTTTATCGTCAGCCATAAATGATGTTGAACGCGTAATTTTTTGTTTTTTGCTCGTACGTTGTAATGTTACATCCATACCACGTTCGAATGCACCGCTAACAACACGCATAAATGCAATTCTATCACGATGTTTAGGGTCCATATTAGCTTGAATTTTGAAAATAAATCCAGAAAATTCATCATCAAATGGGCTTACTTCAACTTCTTCATTTGTCTGACGTGCATTAGGCATCGGTGCATGATCAACATATGCATTCAAGAAGTTTTGAACACCGAAGTTAGCTAATGCAGAACCAAAGAATACGGGTGTTAATTCACCATTTAATAGCGCATCATTATCAAACTCTTCACCTGCTTCTTCTACAAGCATAAATTCTTCGATAGCTTGAGCAAATGCACTGTCATTACGAATAGCATGCTCTTCTTGTAGTTCATAATCATCATCTAAATGTAAAACATTTTCTTCATCTCTAAATGGCTCTATAGATTTAGACTCACGATCGATAATACCAAAGAAATTTTGACCCATACCAATTGGCCAGTTCATAGGGTAAGTATCAATGTTTAATGTTTCTTCAATCTCATCTAATAATTCAAATGGCTCTTTACCTACGCGGTCCAATTTATTAATGAATGTAAAAATTGGAATTCCTCTCATTTTACAAACTTTAAATAGCTTTAAAGTTTGAGGTTCAATACCTTTAGCACAGTCAATAACCATCACTGCACTATCTACTGCCATTAAAGTACGGTAAGTATCTTCTGAGAAATCTTCGTGTCCTGGTGTATCTAATATATTAATTTTGTAATCATCATAGTCAAATTGCATCACTGAACTCGTTACTGAAATACCACGTTCTTGCTCCACTTTCATCCAGTCACTAGTTGCAAATTTACCTGTTTTTTTACCTTTAACTGTACCCGCTTCTCTAATTGCACCACTAAAATATAATAACTTCTCAGTCAGTGTCGTTTTACCAGCATCCGGGTGAGATATTATGGCAAACGTCTTTCTTGATTCAACTTCTTCTTTTAAACTCATCTATTAATCTCCTTTAAAATCATTCACAATCCAGTTTGTTAAATTCGAAGCAATTTTGTTTGCTTCATTTTCCTCGATAAAAGCAAATAATTGCATTACCAATTCTTCCTTAACATCATTACTGTCCATATTCAAATCAAGTTCTATTGACCAAAATATATCTGGAATAGCCAACATGATTTGATTTTTATCTTCAATTATATATAAGTAAACATTAACAATTTCGTCATTTATAGATAATTGTTTAATTTTCACTTGGGCCACCGCCAAATTTTTTGTATGCCGCTTCAAGTCCAATTAAATCATCTCTATGTGGCACTTTAATATGTCCAGGCATGATTTGATATGGTTCTCTTCCTTTAGAAGCTAATACTACTGTATCGCCCGGTACAGCTATATCAATGGCATGTTTGATCCCTTCAGCTCTGTCATCAAATTCAACATAACGATCATGAGTTGCGCCTTTTGCTAGTTCAGCAGTCAACATTTTAGGATCATCATTAGCAGGATTATCTGGCGTAAATATTACGTAATCTGCTCTACAAGCTACTGCGCCCATTTCAGGTGTTTTAGTTAAGTCACGTTCTCCAGCCATTCCAATTAAAAAGATTAATTTTTGTTTCACGAAGGGTTTTACTGCATCTATAAGTTTATTCATTCCGTCAGCAGTATGCGCATAGTCAATAATTAAATCAATTGGTAGCGAAGGATCTAGAACTTCCAAACGCCCTTCAACTGGCTCTAAATTCTCAACTACTCTGACGATATCTTCCATAGATATTCCTTTACTCCAGACGGCAATCATGGCAGCCATAATATTTGAAATATTAAATTTACCTACATATGGTGTTTTAACAATGTATGTACCTATAGGCGTATCGAAATCAAATTGAACACCTTGTAAAGATTCTTGAATATTTTTAGCCATAAATTGAGCGTCATGGTCTATTCCATATGTAAATATTTCATATGGTGTAACTGATGCTAGATATTTGGAGAAATCATCATCATTATTTAAAACAGCATATTTCTCTTTCGATAAGTCTTCTCCCAGTTGACTAAATAACAATGATTTAGCATGTCCATAGGCCTCCATTGTGCCATGAAAATCTAAATGGTCTTGTGTTAAATTTGAGAATATCGCAACATCAAATTCTACACCTCTTAATCGCCCTAGTGATAAACCGTGACTAGATACTTCCATAGTCATAGCTTCCGCATTTTCATCAACCGCTTGCTTAATCTTTTTAGTTAAAGACACTGTTTCTGGTGTTGTATTGGCACCTTTAGTTTTATGTTCATTTATTTGAAAACCATTTGTTCCTAAATATGCGCTTCCTTTACCTAAACCTCTATAAATAAGATGAATCATAGTAGCAATTGAAGTTTTGCCATTAGTGCCTGTTACACCTATTGTAGTTAATTGATGGCTAGGATAATCATATAAAGTATGTGCTAACAGGCTAGCAACTCTTAATGTATCTGGTACGATAACCTGCGTCACGTCACCGTTAATGTCTTGTTGATGGTTAACCACAATGACTTTTGCACCTTGTTCAACAACATTTTGACAAAATTTATGGCTATCAACTGTATAGCCTTTTGATGCGACGAATATACTCCCTTCACTAGCGGTACGTGAATCTGTAGTGATATCAGTAACATTTATATCTAAAGTACCTATTACTTGTTTAACTCGTATTTTTTCGAACAACTCATTCGCATTCAAAATGTATCGCTCCTTTTTTTACAATAATTTTATTATACACGTTTTGAAGTTGTTGATAAATTTATAATCATTAAAATATTGATTAGATTTAATACGAACTTGATATGTTTTACACCTCAAACTAAAGATTTCATTAATATAATTGAAGGAATTATTAATTAATAGTTAATTATTTTAAAATTTCCTATATATATCACTTTAATTCAATACTTTTAAATCTATTAATGCTAGGATAGTTATATAAAGATGATGTTAACTTCCTTAATATGCTATAATGTACTATAAATGAATTTTATACTTTCAATAAAGGGTATATATATTATGATAACTATGTAAGTATGTTTATTGCTACTATAGTTAAATCAGAATGCGTTATTGCGTGTTTTAAATTTAAATTAATGGAGGGTGACTATTAATGGTTACTCAAAATAAAAAGATATTGATTATTACCGGCTCATTTGGAAATGGACATTTACAAGTGACACAAAGTGTTGTTAATCAACTCAATGAAATGAACTTGTCTCATCTATCAGTTATTGAGCATGATTTGTTTATGGAAGCACACCCAATCTTAACTTCTATTTGCAAAAAATGGTATATCAATAGCTTTAAGTATTTTAGAAATATGTATAAAAACTTTTATTATAGTCGCCCTGATGAATTAGATAAATGTTTTTATAAATATTATGGATTAAATAAATTAATCAATCTACTACTTAAAGAAAAACCAGACTTAATCTTATTGACATTCCCTACTCCAGTAATGTCAGTGCTAACAGAGCAGTTTAACATAAATATTCCAATCGCAACTGTTATGACAGATTACCGTCTACAAAAAAACTGGATAACGCCTAACTCTCATAGATATTATGTAGCTACTGACGATACCAAACGTGATTTCGTCAATGCTGGTATCCCTGCTTCTGATATAAAAGTGACTGGAATACCTATTTCCGATAAATTTGAATCTGACATCGATAAAGTTGCTTGGTTGAAGAAACATAATTTAAATCCTGATAAACCAACTATTCTGATGTCTGCCGGGGCATTTGGTGTATCAAAAGGATTTGACTATATGATTGATAACATTCTTCAGAAAAGTCCACAATCACAAATCGTAATGGTTTGTGGTCGTAGCAAAGGGTTAAAACGTACTTTAGAAATGCAATTTAAATCATATGACAATGTCCTTATTCTAGGATATACAAAACATATGAATGAATGGATGGCATCAAGTCAACTTATGATTACAAAACCAGGTGGAATAACGATTTCCGAAGGTTT
This sequence comes from Staphylococcus sp. AtHG25, assembly GCF_003217445.1. Lineage (NCBI taxonomy): Bacteria > Bacillati > Bacillota > Bacilli > Caryophanales > Staphylococcaceae > Staphylococcus > Staphylococcus sp. AtHG25. Next base: position 192,597 of record NZ_QJSN01000002.1, read on the forward strand.
AACACGTAGTTTACCAATGATCTTCTTGAATCCGGCTCCAGGTCAAGAGCTTGAAAATGCATTATATTTCCAAGATAAATCATATGGTAAAATCGCGAATACACCTGAAGAAGCTATAGATATTGTTTCTGATTTAACAAATCACGAGTACCGCTTACAAGCTATGACTAATAAAATGACTGAAGAAAAGGTTAACCATTCAACTTATAGACTATGTACCGATTTATTAAATATCTTAGACAGTTCATCACAACAACAAGAAATATATGGAAAGGTTCCTTTATATGCCAGATTCTTCGTTAAGTAATAAAGGAATTAGTAAGAACTTCAAGATAATGCTCGTTATTTTGTTCTTAATGGAGTTTGCACGGGGAATGTATGTATTAAGTTACGTTAATTATTTACCAACCGTTACCTCTATTGCTGTTGCAGTGACTTCAGCGGCATTATCAATTCACTTTATATCCGATGCGGCAACGAATTTTGTCATCGGATTTCTTTTGAAAAAATTTGGTACTAAGCTAGTATTAACCTTAGGTTTTTTATTAGCTTTTATTAGTTTATTCTTAGTCATTTGGTTCCCAACTAATCCAATAGTTATCATTTTGAGTGCTATCATGTTGGGTATTGCTGTTAGTCCTATATGGGTTATCATGTTATCTAGTGTAGAGGAAGCACAACGTGGTAAACAAATGGGCTATGTTTACTTTGCTTGGTTATTAGGATTACTCATAGGATGGGCATTTATGAATGTTCTAGTTAAATTACATCCTACTCGATTTGCATTTATGATGTTACTTGTTGTAGTCATTGCATGGGTATTGTATTATTTTGTTGATATTAAATTAACAAATTACAATACTAAACCTGTTAGTGAACAATTAGAACAAATCGTTAATGTTATGAAACGTCACTTAGTGTTATTCCCTGGTATTTTATTACAAGGTGCTTCTATTTCAGCATTGCTACCTATACTACCTACATATGCTACAAAGGTAGTAGGCGTAAGTACTATTGAGTACACCATTGCCATCGCTATAGGTGGCGCCGGTTGTGCCTTTGCAATGTTATTTTTATCTAAGATTATTGATAAAAATAGTAAAAGCTTTATGTATGCAGTTATTTTTACAGGTTTTATACTATTCACAGCGTTTATCTTCGGTTTATCTTTAGTAACAAATATCCTTATCGTCTGGATTGTAGCGATATTTATAGGTTTAATGTATGGGATATTATTGCCTGCATGGAATACATTTATGGCAGGGCAAATTGATCCCGCTGAACAAGAAGAAACTTGGGGCGTATTTAATAGTGTTCAAGGATTTGGTTCAATGATAGGTCCTTTATTTGGAGGCTTAATCGCTCAGTTTTCTAGTGGTTTAAATAATACATTTTATTTTTCTGCAGCAATCTTTTTAGTATTAGCGATATTCTACGGTGTTTATTTTGTAAAGTATCGAGGCAAAGCAAATCGTTTCTAATAAAAAGTAGATAAAATACTAAAAATCTAGTTAATGTACATCATACATTGTACATTAGCTAGATTTTTATTTTACATATTATTTAATTTTACGCTAACTTGAAAGTATCAATCACTTTCCATTTATCCTCTTCTTCGTCATAGCGTAATAATGATAGTTCTTCAATTTTTTCTTTAAGGTCTACCCCTACTAATTCTACTTGACCAAATATATCCTCGAATTCTTGGCTTGTTAAACCTTGAGCAATCGTAAAGTGTGGCACGAATGGATGCTCAGCTTCACCATGAAAATCTTCAGTATTAAATAAATTGAAAAGTTGTTCTAATTCATCAGTTTTAGCAACTTTAAAATAAATTACATTGTTAGTTGGTTTAAAGCTTGAAGCTTTTGTAGCATGAACATCTACAGGTCCGAAACCTTCTAATCTTTTTTTAACTTCTTCTTTTACTGAATCTAATTCATCATCATTGATTTCAAAGTGTGATTTGATCGTAATATGAGGCATGATACGTGCATACTCAGTATCATAACGTTTACGATAACCATTCACTTCATCTTGAAATGATTTTGACGGAATTAATGCTAATCCTATATTCATTGAAATTCCTCCTTTGTTTAACATATTACTATTATAGCAAAATTCTATATATTACGTTATTAGTTAGCTGAATTTTTTGAAAAGGTTTACATTATCTAAACATTTACTTCGTAGTATTGTACATTTAATTATCTCAATTAAATCTTAGCATTGATGATACTATTAAAAATACAAGTAATTAAACTTCATTTGACTCTTGTGTAGTTACTTCATCGCTTAAATAATATTTAAGAATGTCTGATAATAGAGGTTTCCAAGATTTCCAGTTATGTCCACCCTCAAATTCTAAATAATGATATGTGAGCTCTTTGTCTTTAATGACTGTTGCTAAATCTCTATTTGGTGTTAAAAAGTTTGCACGTTCTCCAGTTGTTGGCAAAGCAAAATCTTCTTCTTCTAAACCAATAGCGTGCCAAATAGACAATTCACCATATTGTATACACTTATTAAATTTATCTATTACAGTTTCATCTGAATGCGGGCTAAGCATTGCTACTTGACTGAAAATAGTTGGGTAAGTCAATGCGGTTAAAAGTGCTATACTACCAGCAAGACTATCTCCCATTAAAATTCTGGCATTACCTACTTTATAAGTTGGAAACGTCTTATCAATAAATGGCAGCAACTCTTTACCAATAGCTTGTACGGTTTTATGACTTCTAGTACCCTGTGGATGAAATTCTTCTCTACGTTTATCAACATCTTCATAATGAAATCCAACTATAATGGCTCGTTGAATTTCATCCTCTCTTCTCAACCGTTCATATTCACATTGAAGTCTTCCAAATCTTAAAAAATCTAGCCCGTCAAAACATATAATGACTTGATACTTAAATAATTCAGAGTAATCTTCAGGCAAATATACTGATAATGTAACATCTCTTTCTAAGATATTACTATGTAATATATGTTTATTAATTTTGCCTGATTTGAAATTCGACATAATATTGACGCCCCCTAAATAGAATATACTTATTGTATCAAGATAATGATGACTTTTAAATCTCTGATAAAAATCTAATGTTCCATACTCACGAAATTTGGTAACTTATACATAGTTATAACACTTTTTTTCAAAATGTAGCTCTATATTTATTAATTACAATATTAAATATGAACTTCATTAATCTCAGTGTATCTGTCTAAAAGTTAAAATTTCCCTTTTTAACGCGTCTTAATTGATATATACTAATTAAATAATGAACAAATGAAAATAGGAGGACGTAAGCTTATGCTTAACAAAGTTTGGTTCCGAACAGGAATTGCCCTAGTTATCTTGTTCGTGCTAATTAAATTGTTTATGGAAGTACAAAGTGTTTTTTCACCTATTGTAACCATTATCGGTTCTGTATTTCTTCCATTTATGATTAGCGGATTTTTATTCTATATCTGCTTACCTTTCCAAAGTATTCTTGAAAAGTGGGGTTTCCCGCGTTGGGCAAGTATCACTACAATTTTTATTGGTTTAATTGCTATTATTGCTATCGTAGTCGCATTTATAGCACCAATTATTATCTCTAACGTTAATAGTTTAATAAAAGCAACACCATCACTGCAAAAAGAAGCTGAACAAATTGTTAACTTCTCACTTACGCAAATGGATAAACTTCCAAGCGATGTAACAGATAGAATTAATTCTGCTGTAAAATCAATTGGTGATAGTATGACTGGAATTTTGGCTAATTCATTTACATACTTAACGTCATTTATTTCAACTGTCTTCTTACTTATCATGGTACCGTTCTTCTTAATTTACATGTTAAAAGATCATGAAAAATTCATTCCTGCTCTTGCTAAATTTTTCAAGGGAGAACGTAAAGTATTTGTAGTCGACTTAATGAAAGATTTAAACTTCACATTAAAATCATACATTCAAGGACAAGTGACTGTAAGTGTTATTTTAGGGGTCATTTTATATATTGGTTATACCATTATTGGTTTACCATATACACCTTTATTAGTACTATTTGCTGGTGTAGCTAACTTAATACCTTTCTTAGGACCATGGTTATCATTTGCACCTGCAGCTGTGCTCAGTATCATAGATAGTCCTACTACATTTATTTGGGTTTGTGTTGTTACATTAATCGCTCAACAACTTGAGGGTAATGTGATTACACCAAATGTTATGGGTAAATCTTTAAGTATTCACCCACTTACAATAATTGTTGTTATTTTAGCCGCTGGAGATTTAGGTGGGTTCACACTTATTTTAATTGCCGTACCACTCTATGCAGTACTTAAGACTATTGCGAGCAATGTCTTTAAATATCGTCAACGCATTATTGATAAAGCTAATAGCGACGTTAAAGACTAGATTAATATAAATTTAAAAAACGTTTCAGGAGTGAACTTGAATTTACAATGCATTCAAGTTCACTTCTTTTTATAAACACAAAAAAACTTGGTGCTATACACACCAAGTAATTGAATTAATTTATTATTTTATTGCGTGGAAACCACTATCTACATGGATATTCTCACCAGTTACGCCACTTGAGAAATCACTCAATAAGTAAGCAGCAGTTTTACCTACTTCTTCTTGATCCACGTTTCGTCTTAATGGTGCACGTTCTTCAATTTCTTCAAGGATTGTGTTGAAACCACCAACACCTTTAGCACTTAATGTACGAATTGGGCCAGCAGAAATAGCATTTACTCGAATGTTGTCCGGGCCTAAATCATAAGCTAAATATTTAACATTAGCTTCTAAACTTGCTTTAGCTACACCCATTACATTATAGTTTTGAACGGCAAATTCACCACCAAGGTATGTTGTTGCAACAATACTACCACCGTTTGGCATTATTTTCTTCGCTTCGTGCGCAACAATTGTTAATGAATATGAACTGATATCTTGCGCAAGTAAGAAGCCTTCACGTGATGTTTCAGAGAAACGTCCACGTAAGTCTTCAATATTTGCAAATGCGATAGAGTGATAAACGCCATCAATATTGCCTACTTCTTCGCCAATTTTAGCGAAACCATTTACTACATCTTCATCTTTTTGAACATCGATTTGATATAATTTTGGATCATCTTGGTTTAATTGTTCTAATAATTTTTCTAATTCTTTGCGGCTACGGTCTTTACGATATGTGAAAACAAGTTTAGCCCCTAATTGATCTAATACCTTTGCAACACCAAATCCGATACTACGTTTATTAGCAATACCCATAATTACGAAGGTTTTATTTTCAAGATTAATCATTCAAAATAACTCCTTAATCATCGTTTTTTATATCTTAATCTCACTGTACAAACAATGTAGACTAATCTAACGTTATTATTTTACCATTTTTGCTTCATAATGATAAAGCAATATTATTACCTGGTCATACATGAGAGCTTGGTCCATAAATAATATAATGATGCTATTTTTCAAATTCGCAGAAGCTGACTGAACTGAGAGAGCCAAAAATTGCGTATTCTCAGTTATAGTCATCCTTTCGAGCGGTGCCCTAGCAAGAAAGATTTTTATAAAGAAATTCTACAAGATAAACAAGTTGGGGTGGGACCATGAATTTAAAAAGAATTCTGTCCCACCCCTTACACGTGTTATTGATTTTTTCTAAATCAATAATAAAATTCTAGATCTGATTTTAATTCATCTACGTATTCTTTTGAACCCGTTACGATAAGTCTATCTTTGTATCTAAGTTGTGTATCACCATGGGGCACGATTGATTCATTATTACGAATAATTCGAACGAAGATAATATCTCCACCAAATGGGAAATTACGTAGTTGAATATTTTCATATTGATGATTTAACATTTCAATTTCATACAATGATGTTTCAACATTGCTTAAAATGTTTAACATATTTGGTGTTTCAATTAAGCCTTGTAGGAAGATTTTATTACTAATGAAATTACTGAATACTTCAATACCTTCACCTTTCATTTCTTCATCTTCATTACTATTTTCAAGTCGACAAATTACGCGTTTAACATCATGTGCTTTGGCTAATTTTGCCACATCACGGTTAAGACTATCATCATTAGCAGAACAAACTACGATGTCTTGATTGAATAACCCTAATCTTTCTAAGAGTTGTTCTTCATAATTCGATATTTCTACAACAGTTATATGGTCAGATAAATTACGCTTATCTCCTAAATCTTTGCGATAATATAATGTAATATTATATAAGTGTGGTGACAAGTTTTGCACAATTGGAATCGTCAATTGATTCTTGCCAATTAATGCAATATCAATTTTACGATTAGCCTCATCTGGAATTGGAAACATTTTCTTGAAAATAATCGGTACAAACACACACGTGATGATTGCACTTAAAATCAAAATGCCTGACATTTCAGATGATATTGTATTTAATTGCTCTGCAATTTTAGCAGATGCTATAACTAATGATAATGTTGAAGTAAGTAAAAATGCTGATGCTATCGTTGTCTTATTATCAAACCAACGTCTAATAAAGAAAACTGGAATAAATTTTGAAATAATAAAAGCTAGAATGAGCACTGGAATAATTAATAATAATGATGGTTCTTTAATTAATGACGGAATATTTAAATCAACACCAACCATGATAAAGAAGATTGGTATAAAGAACCCGTATCCAAATGAATCGAGTGTATGCACTAATTCTTCATCTGGTTTCAGTAAGGATACAACCACACCAGCTAAGAATGCGCCTAGTATATATTCAGCGCCTACACCCTCTGCAAGTGCAACTAATAGAATAATTAATGCAAAGATTGCTCTTATACCTATTTGTGTAGTACCACCAATTAAGCGATGTAAAAATTTCATACGCTTAAATACAACGCCTAATATATAGAAAATAGCAGTAAATACAAGTAAAATTGCTGAAAGCCAAACTGAACCGTTACCACTACCATTGATACCACCGTAAATAGTTAACAGTACCATCGTTACTAGGTCAGCCAATACGGCTACTAATAATATAAATTGACCGATAGTTGTACGCATTATATTCATTTCTTTTAAAGTAGGCACTACGACACCTAGTGATATCGTTGATATGATAATTATCATTAATAACACATCATCTACGAGTCCTAACCATTTGAACGCGTAAGCTAATATTACTGATATAATCATAATAAATGCGAATACGGTTAGCGCTAAATTAAGATGGCTTGGTACATTTTTTTCATGTTTGTTCGTACCTTGTCGATTTCTCTTATCTTTTTTAAAAGTGCTAAAGTCAATCTCTAAACCACTTAAAAACATTAAAAAGATAAAGCCCAACGTTGATAATATATTAAGCATACTATCTTTATGTACTAGATTTAGGATAGACTGTCCAATAATAATACCCATGATGATTTCGGCTACAACCACTGGTAAAAAATTGATGTTCAGTCTATTTATAATAATTGGTGTTAAAAATGCTGCTAGAACTACAATGACTAGTGAAAAGAACTCCATTTTGTCCCCCTATGTTAAATATGACATGAATGTTGTTGCTAAACCAAAGTAAATTAACATACTTACAATATCATTAATTGTTGTAATAAATGGTCCGCTGGCTACGGCTGGATCAATATTCAGTTTATTCATAAATAATGGAATCATAGAACCAACTAACGTACCAACCGTCATTGCAATAGTAAGACTGCCTCCAACTATTAGTGCTAAAAATGGTTGTCTATATATAACAACGATGATAATAAATAAAACAGTGGCACAAACTAATCCTGAAAGCAAGCCACTTCCCGCTTCTCTCAATGCAACCTTAAATTTACTTTGTTCATCAATTTCCCCAGTAGAGATATTACGTACAGACACCGCAAGTGATTGTGTACCAGAATTTCCGGACATACCACTAATAATAGGTATAAATGCAGCTAATAATGCAACTTGTGATAATGTTGCCTCAAAACCACCTAATATAGTAGCGGTAATCATTCCTAAAAATGTAAGAATGATGAGCCAAGGTAATCGTTTAGTAGCAGTTTTCACTACAGAATCATTTGTTGAGTCAATATCAGATACCCCAGCTAAACGAGAGTAGTCTTCACTTGCCTCTTCATCCATAACATCTAGAATATCATCAATTGTAATAATACCAAGTAAATGTTGTTGATAATCTATTACTGGCATTGCAATAAAGTCATAGTCTCTCATTTTTTGAGCTACATCTTCTTGGTCATCTGCTACATTAACGCTAATCACACGCTCACTCATTATATCCTCTATATATGCATCATTTTCAGCTACAATTAAATCTCTTAAAGATAATACTCCAACTAATTGTCCATCGGTATTAATGCCAAAAATAACATAAATCGTTTCGGCATCTGGTGCTTGTTCTTTTACTAACATTAATGCTTCTTTAACCGGAGTATTGACATCTAATGAGATATATTCCGTCGTCATGATACCGCCGGCTGTATCTTCTTCATAATGTAATAGATGCTTAATTTCATTAGCATCGTCACGGTTCATTAACGTTAGCAAACTAGCTACTTTCGGTTTCGAAAGTTCATTTAATATATCTACAGCATTATCCGAAGACATCTCTTCTAAAACTTTACTAGCATAATGTGCATTCATCGTATCAAAAAGGTCTTCATATGCTTCATCATCTATTTCTAATTGTTCAAAGAATTCCCCTACTTCTTGAGGTGATAAAAATTCAAATATCTTTTGTCTATTTTCATTCGTAGTGTCTTCAAAATATTCACTTTGTTCATATTCGTGCATTGCTAGAAATTCTTCTCTAAAACTATCAATATCGTCTTGTTTTAAAAGATCATCTAACAAATTTTGGTTATACACTTCGTCAGTATTATAGTCATTATTTTCTGTTTCTAATGACAACATCAACACCTCCAAATCTTATTATAATTCTGCAAAAATGTTTTGTAGCCATTTATAATCTATTTCTATCTCAATTTCTCTATTATAAATTGGATGTATGAATGTCACTTTATAGCATTGTAAAGATTGCGCATGAATTTCAGGATGATTTCCTTCATATAAATCATCACCAACAAGAGGATGTCCTACATAATTAAAATGAACGCGTATTTGATGCGTTCTTCCAGTATGTAATTTAATTTCACATAAGCTCGCTTCAGGTTTGGTCATTACTGTTTCATATGAAGTCTTTGCGTATTTTCCTGAAGCATCAACTTTCCTAGTAATAATACTCTGGCTATCTCTAGCAATCGGTTCTTCTATAACACCACTCAATAGCATTTGACCATAACATACACACATATACCTTTTATCTATTGCACTCGTCGTCATTAAATGATGGATATGCCCATGCTTAGCAAATATTACAATGCCTCTAGTGTTACGGTCTAAACGTGTAACAATATGCGGTACGATTGATGTATCGATTAACTGACCAACATTTAAATAATAAAGTACACGCTCTATCAAACTATCGTGCGGATGTTCTCTTGACGGAGTGCTATTTAAATAGTTTGGTTTTGACACAATAATTAAATATTCATCTTCATACAATATTTCAATTGGATTACGTGATGGAATCAAATATGAGCTGGGTGTTTCATCAGGTAACGCAATAGTTAACTCATCACCTGGCATCATCATTTTTCTGACAGTTACATGACTGTTATTAATAATTAAAGCGCCATTATGTTTAATGGCGCTAATTGTCTTTTTAGAATATTGGTGACGCTGCAAAAAAGACTTAAGCATTTCATTATGCTGTATCACGTATTCAAATTTCATCGTCCATCTTCACTTTCAATGAATGAATCATGTACTCTTTTCCAAAATGGGAAAGGTCTAAATCTAGCAAAACGCACTTTCTCATTAGCCACTCTAAACTGAATACCATTGACATTTTTATGTTTTAAACTAACATGATCAATTGTAGTTAAAATGGTATCGTGATTAACAGGTGTAATTAAACATGTATGATGCTTTGGCAAAACAAGTGGTGAACCCACTGTTCTAAATACTCTATTATTGATAGAGGCTATTTCTGCAATCTGCATAGCTTCAAGTGAGGGATGTATTAGTGCTCCACCTAATGCCTTATTATAAGCAGTTGAACCTGAAGGGGTTGATATACATAAACCGTCACCTCTAAAACGTTCAAATTGCTTACCACGAATTCCCACATCAACTACAAGGGTTGAACCATTTTCCGTTTTCATTGTTGCTTCATTTAAAGCTAAATAACGTGTTTCATAACCATTATCATTGTATCTGACAATAATTTCTAATAATGGATATTCGATGACTTGAAATTCAGAGTTATTAATTTCAATAATTAATTTCTCAACTTCATGAGGTAACCAATCAGCATAAAAACCTAAATGTCCTGTATGTACACCTACAAATGCCACTTGAGAAAGCATGTGGCTGTATTGATGAAAGGCTTGTAATAAAGTTCCATCTCCACCTACAGAAATAACAATTTCTGGATTAACGGCATCTTCTACCATGTGGAAATCTTTCATATGATTTATCATTTTATGCTTTAATGCATTGGATTTTGAATCACCTTTAGACAAGATAGTATAACGCATCCCCACACCTCATTAGTCATGTTTTTTTGCACGTTTTTGAGAATAATATTTCTGTGCTTCTTGAATTTCATCTTTAATCTCAGACATCTCTTCATCTAGAAGATATGCCGCTTCAGCTGCACGCTCAAGACGATGCTGAATTTCCGCTGGATAATCCCCGTCATATTTATATCTTAATGTATGCTCAATTGTAGCCCAGAAATTCATTGCTAATGTTCGTATTTGTATTTCCGCTAAAATGGCTTTCTGACCGTTTAATGTTTCAATTGGATATTCAATAATCACATGATATGAACGATAACCACTTTGTTTTGTGTTATTGATGTAGTCACGTTCCTCAATCACTTTGAAATCTTGTCGTTGTCTAAGCATATTAACAACCACATCGATATCGTCCACAAATTGACACATCATTCTAAGACCAGCAATGTCGTACATCTCTTCACGTAGTCTATCAAACGGTATTCCCCTTTTATTCGCCTTATCAATAATACTCGTAATTGGTTTTACTCGACCAGTAACGAATTCAATGGGTGAAGCATCTTCTCCAACTTCATATTGCTTACGCAAACCTTTTAATTTTACCTTTAATTCATCAACGGCTTGTTTATATGGTGTTAAAAATTGATCCCATTGATTCATATTGTTTCACTCCGCTTCACTTTAGGTCAAAAGTTTCTTCAACAGCTGAAACAAACTCCTTACCATAGTTATTATTTCCTTCAACATTCTCAAGTATGTAATCTAATTCCTCTTGAAAATGCTCTAAAACCAAGTCATCGTTCACTATTAGTTTCTTGCCTCTATTCTCATGCAACATGGACCATGTTTCTTGAACGAAAATCAAGTAATCATATGATTGTCCGTCATCTAATAAGTAGGCAAATCCGTAATTATCACTATCAACAAGCATTTGTCCTACTTCTACTAATCCATCAGTTGGATCTTCTGAGTAGCAATAAATGCCATCATCTTTAATTTTAATTTCATTTACATAAATACGCATGCTTGTTCCTCCTTATTATTCTTTATTAGTTTAACATAATTTAACTGTATAACACACGTTTGAAATGCACTTCTTACTCGTCTATCCACTATTGAACGAAGCTCATTATGTTGTGACAAATCAAATCAATTTATAAACTATACTTATGTACTCAGATTTACTTTTTCATTCATATATAATTACTTTAAATATTTATATAACTCAGTCATAATGAATTACAATAAATGGATTTAGAGGTGCAAATTATGGCGACAAATAATGAAATAGAATTCAAACAATTACTAAGTAAAGATGTGTACGATAAATTTAAATATACTTTTTTTGAACATAAAGAACCTTTTATTCAAATAAACTACTATATTGATACTCCTAACTTCATATTGCGAGATCATAAATCTGCATTACGAATCCGTGTTAAAAACGACACATATGAAATGACCTTAAAAGTGCCAGCCGACGTAGGTTTGATGGAATATAATCATATGGTCAAATATATTCCTAAAACAGGTGATATAATATCCAATAACTCACTACCAGAAGATATACGAGAAATTGTCGAATCATATGATATTAATGACAATGAATTAACTATATTAGGCGCATTGAGAACAGCTCGTTTAGAAACGAACTATAAAAATGAATTGTTAGTATTAGATCGAAGTGATTATTTCGACAAAGTTGATTATGAGTTAGAATTTGAAGTTACTGACTATAACAATGGTTTAAAAAAATTTCATAGTTTATTAGAAGAATTTAATCTTAAGCACACCGTACCTAACAATAAAGTTCAACGTTTCTTTGACTATAAGAATCAAATTGACAAATAGCAGTACGTCGCTGTAAAAAGTCAAATTACTTTTAAATGTAAAAATTCATGTTATATTAGTAATATATTAACGGAAATTGGTGATATTATGTCTAAAACGCCATACGATATTATAGGTGAAACAGCACTTTATAATATGATTGATCATTTCTATGCTCTAGTTGAGAAAGATGACAGAATCAATCATTTGTTCCCTGGGAATTTTGCCGAAACGAGTAGAAAACAAAAGCAATTTCTCACTCAATTTCTAGGTGGACCGAACCTATATACTAAAGAACATGGACATCCGATGTTAATAAAAAGACATATGGAATTTAAAATTACAACTTATGAGAAAGATGCATGGTTAGAAAATATGCATGCTGCAATAACCGAAGCACAGTTTCCAGCTGGTGTTGGAGACTATTTATATGAACGTTTACGTCTAACCGCAAACCACATGGTAAATTCCTAAATATAATTGAAGGTGAGTAAAACATGGCTGAAGAACTAAAAATTGTAGACAATAGAAGTCGTGAAGATGCTAATCTGTCACCTGTAAATAAAATTGAAATTTATTCATTTTTTGATCCATTTAATACAGATTGCTTTAAATTATCAGCGATTATTTCTAAATTAAGAATTGAATATAATCAATATATCCGTATCAGACATATTCTAAACCCTTCATTGAAAGTACTTACTAAGTGCCAAGCGCAAAGTACATCTGATTTTGATAATATCGCCTTAGCTTATAAAGCGGCTGAATTACAAGGCCGTTTAAGAGCGGAACGTTTCATCCATTTAATGCAAAATGAAATTATTCCTAAGAAGGATATTATTACGGAAGAAATGATTTGTGACTGCATCATTAATGCAGGTTTAGATTACAATGAATTCAAAGAAGATTTACAAAAAAGCAAATTAACCGAAAGTTTAAAAATAGATTTACACATTGCTCGAGAAATGGAAATTGAGCAAGCACCTTCACTCGTATTTTTCAGTGAAGATGTTCATGAGGAAGGCCTGAAAGTAGAAGGATTATATCCATATCACATTTACACATATATTATTAATGAATTAATGGGTACGCCAATTGAAAAAAATCTTCCACCTAAAATTGAACATTATATTCAAAAGAAACAACTCGTTACTATGGAAGAACTATTGACCATATATGAGTGGCCCGAAAAGTTAATGACAAAAGAACTTAAGAAATTGGCGTTACAACAAAAAGTAGAAAAACTTCAATATCCTGAAGGAGATTTTTGGCAATCAAAAATGCCTAGAATATAGGGTAACTAACAATAGCCATTCAATGATGATCATATTCATGCATTGGATGGCTTATTTTTGTGTATCTATCAATTTAAGGTTGAACGACTCTGTTTCTATTATTGTTATATAAATCAATTGCAATGTATAGTAATGGCGTCGAAGTACAATGATAAAATTTATCTACAATGGGGAATTAATTGATAGTGGTAGTTATTAAAAAAGAGCATAAAAAAACGCCGTGTCTGATTACACGACGCTAAACAAAGGGGATGGGAGAAATTTTTTCACTTCAAACAAAGGGGTATGTTTGTTATGTGATTAATTTCATGTTCATAATATAACACGCTAATATAGGTATTTCAATATTAAAGATCCCTTATTTCAAAATTGTCACAAACTTGACATATTGTAAACGGATACAGTCATTCTAAGCTTTCATAAGTTTTTCAAAAGCATCTAACTTTTGTTCAAAGACCTCACAAGCTTGCTCAATAGGTTCTGGTGAAGTCATATCCACACCGGCATTTTTCAGAATCTCAATTGGATAATTAGAACTTCCTTTTTTCAAGAATTCATTAATATATCTTTCAACTGCAGGTTTACCCTCAGTTAAAATTTGATGACTTAAACTTTGTGCTGCACTATATCCGGTAGCATATTGATATACATAGTAATTCATATAGAAATGAGGAATTCTTGACCATTCTTTGCTAATATTGTCATCTGTTTCAACAACATCACCAAAGTATTGTTTATTCAATTTAGCATATTCATCATTCATACGTGTTGCAGTTAATGGTTCGCCTGCTTCTTCAATTTGATGAATTTTATGTTCGAATTCTGCGAACATAGTCTGACGGAATAAAGTCGCTCTGAATCTTTCAAGTTCCTGATTTAATAATAATAAACGACGTTCATCGTCTAAATGTTTATCCATATAATCACTTAGTAATGCTTCATTACAAGTTGATGCAACTTCAGCAACAAAGATTGAATAATCACTAGAATTAGATGGTTGATGTTTACGACTGAAATAACTATGTGCTGAATGACCAAATTCGTGAATTAGCGTATATAAATCAGATACAGTATCTGACCAATTTAATAAAATGAATGGGTTAGTTAAATGTGCACCAGATGAGTAACCGCCTGATCGTTTGCCTTTATTTTCATAAACGTCGACCCATCGATTATTCAAACCTTCTTTTACTACATCAAGGTACTCTTCACCCATAGGTTCTAACGCTTTTAACATCCATTCTTTTGCTTCTTCATAAGGCATTTCGAATTTAACGTCTTTAACCATTGGCGTATATAAATCGTACATTTTCAGCTCATCAACGTCTAATAATTCTTTTCTTAGTTTCGTGTATCTGTGCAATAACGGTAAATATTTATGCACAGTTTTTACTAAATTATCATAAACTTCTTCTGGTATATGATTATTACTTAACGCACGCTCACGAGCTGTTTTATAGTTATGTGTTCGAGCATTAAAGACATTCTTCTTAACTTCCCCTGCTAATGTTGAACCTAGAGTATTATTATAAGCACCGTAAGCTTTATATAAATTATTATATGCTGATTGACGTAATTCGCGATCATCAGATTCTAAATATTTGATAAAAGTTCCTTGTGTTAATGGATGTTTTTCACCATCTTTATCTACTGCATCTTCAAATTCTAAATCTGCATTACTAAACATACCGTACACATTACCTGGTGTAGATAGGGCATCTTGAGCCTCAGTAAGTAATTTCTCTTGCTCGGCATCTAAAATGTGTGGTCGTTTTTCATTGATAAGTTTTAAATCAAATTCATAACGTTTTAAGTTGTCGTTAGTTTCGATAAATGATTGAAGTTTAGCTTCATCAATTTGAAGAATTTCTGGTACTAAGAAACTCCATGCTGAACTAATTTTAATTATAAGTTGATGTGCGCGTGACTCGAATCCTGTATATTTATCGTTTGAAGTATCTTGGTCTTGTTTTAAATGTGCATAGACATATACTTTCTCTAGTTTAGTACCAATTTCATCTTCTAATGCAAGCGCATCATATAATGTATTAGCACTATCTGCTAAGTGCCCTTTAAATTGCTCTTCTTTACCTAGATAACCTTCAACCTCTTTTAATGCTTCTTCAAAAGCTTCATCACTTTTAAAAATCGTTGTTAAATCCCACGTATCATTTGGATATTTACGTTCTTGCTCTTCTCTTGTTAATTGTTGACTCATATAGTAAACCTCCTATAATAACTAATGTTATAATTTTCTCATTATTCCCTATAAATTGCACGTTTTAACTATATTTAATGTAATGATTAATGAGTTCTGAGACAACACAATCCATAGAAATAGTGTTAAGGTACATCTGTCTAAATTTAAGAAAGGCTTTTAAACGCTGATGTACATCACACTCTTGTTCATTAAATAATTTAAATTGTAATTGCCACTGAACTGGATGATTCTCAATATAGAGTTGATAAGGGAATATGTAGCCGAAGTTATGATAAATAGCCTCATCTGTTAATCTTAACTGGTACATTGCGCTTAACGATGGTTCAAGGACAGAATTTTTCCTTCTACATTGATTCAAGTAATAATGTATTTCAGATTTAGTTAGCTTGAAAATGTGTTGATATGGCGTAGGCATTATACTAATCTGATTCACTAATTCATTGATTTTAATTACTGTTCGTTTTGCGATAAATTGTCTGCCACCAATATGCTGAATTTGACTATATAAAACAACACACTTGTTCTTTTGTTTCCATACATATAAACAACTGTTAATTGGATGAATAAAATGTGATTGAAATGAATTGAGATATAGCCTTCCCATATGATATCGACAATCTTGAATTAACCAAATGACTTCCATATTCAGCTGTTTAAATTCCTTTGTTCGTTCTATGATCTCTTCAATACCTATTCTAGAAAATTGAATTTCAATTACATATTTTGAATTCACTAGTATGTCTGGGTATTGTTGAATAGTTGGACAATAAGGTTCAATTTGAACGTGATAATGTAGTTGTGATAACATCTTCGCAATAAAACACTTTACAAAGTAATGTTGTTCGGATTCTTGTTTTGCACAATAACATACGCTATCAACCTTATGCGCGAAATGCGGGATTTTTTTTGTGCCACATTTGTATAGTAGTTGTGAGCTACAATGCGGACAAAAATAGCTGTCTTGTTTCTTTGCACGATGTGCATATACTTGCTCGCCTTGTTGATTTATAGCGATTAACATAAATTTCACTCACCTCATAAGAATAAACGTATGAAATGGTGATTTTACTTTTCAACAAAAAAACCGAAGCAATATTCATTGCCTCGGTAAAAACTTTCATTATTCAACTGTGTCTGAGAAATAACGTCTCACTTGAGCAGTTACATTATGACTCATAATAATCTTAGCATAATCATTTAAGTATACTTCAGTTTTATCTGTTGGATATGCAAACTCTAACATCTGACTATAACTATCGTTAATTGTTTCTTGACTGACTGATTCATCAAAGTGAATAGCATAGTAATATTTATTGTCATTCATATATAATAAATCTTCAAATTCATCAGTTGATAAATTATGGTGATATGCATAACTAATAACTTGCTCTAAATCATCAAATTTAACGATAACTGTTCTTATGTTCGGACGTTGTTTCGTTTGTTTTTGTTCAGACTTATGAGAGTGCTTTTGTTGTTGTGCTCTTTGTTCGAATAAATCTTCAATGCTCTCTTCATTTTCTAATGTATTTGCAAGTAATTCGTTAACTTGTTCTTCAAATTGCTCGTTTGCATCTTCATCAGACATATTCATAGCTTCTTCATTTTTAGATTTAGAAATCGTAACTTCCACACCTTTTTCAAAGGCATGTACTTGTATCCAAAGAGGTCCTTCAACTACGAAGTCTTCTTCTTCATTGATTTCATCCATCATTGACCAGAAGAATTCTTCGCCTCTCTTACGGTTAGTCCATAAATCTTCTCGACTGAATCCTCTAGCTTCAATATCACTATAAGTTATAAATAATTTGACTGTTGTGTCATCAACGCGTTCTATTCTCATATCATCTCACTCCTTACAGTCGATGAATAGTAACCATATTGTATTAGAACGTAGTGGAAATTACAATTTATTTGTTTGATTAAATTTAACTATTTTACAATCGTTATATATACTAACATATTCCCTTTTTTAGTTACAAAAAACAGCACTAAAATAGTGCTGTTTCATATTATTATAATCTTCAATTAAATTTTAAAATTAATCAACAAGACGTTGCGCTTCTTGTAATTGGAAAGTACGAACCTTTCTAGGTAAGAAACGTCTGATTTCATCTTCGTTATAGCCAACCTGTAAACGTTTTTCATCTAGAATAATTGGACGACGTAATAGTCCTGGATTATCTTGAATGATCGCATAAAGATCTTGTAGTGGTAAAGAATCAATGTCAACGTTTAATTTTTGGTATGTTTTAGAACGAGTAGAAATAATTTCGTCAGTACCGTCTTCAGTCATTTTTAAAATTTGTTTGATTTCATCAATTGTTAAATGTTCAGAAAAAATGTTACGCTCCGTATATGGAATGTCATGTTCTTGTAACCATGCTTTCGCTTTACGGCAAGATGTGCAACTTGGTGAAGTAAATAATGTTACCATACATCTCACTCTCCTATTGAATGAATATTATTCATTATTTTTGAATTTATTGATTAAGAAATGATAATTTATTTAGTCCTCTTAACCTTACAATATTAGTATAACCAACTAACATTAAAATTAAATGAGAAAATCCTAATTTTTCTGAGAAATCTCAAATTTTCTAAAAACCTAAATTTAAAAGCTTAGAATTATCGTATAACTACATACTAACATAACTTACATTTTAAAGAAATACTGTTATAATTTAAATAATATGAATTAAAACTAAGAAAGTAGGCATCTAATATGGAGACATTATTTTCAGGAATTCAACCTAGTGGAATACCCACAATTGGTAATTATATTGGAGCATTAAAACAATTTGCTGATGTTCAAAATGATTATGATTGTTATTTTTGCATCGTCGACCAACATGCAATTACTGTGCCACAAGATAAAATCAAGTTACGTAAACAAATCCGTCAACTTGCGGCTATTTATTTAGCATCTGGCATAAACCCAGAAAAAGCTACCTTATTTATACAATCTGAAGTACCAGCACACGTGCAAGCAGGTTGGATGCTCACAACAATTTCAAGTGTTGGAGAACTTGAACGTATGACTCAATATAAAGATAAAGCTCAAAAACGTACTGATGGTATTCCAGCAGGTTTACTAACTTACCCACCATTAATGGCTGCAGATATTGTGATATACAATACTAATATTGTTCCAGTTGGTGAAGACCAAAAGCAACATATGGAATTAACACGTAACTTAGTCGAACGTTTCAATAGTCGTTATAATGACATTTTGGTTAAACCAGAAATTCGTATGCCTAAAGTAGGTGGTCGCGTCATGAGTTTACAAGACCCAACGAAGAAAATGAGTAAAAGTGATGATAATCAGAAAAACTTTATTTCATTACTAGACGAGCCTAATGTGGCAGCAAAGAAAATTAAAAGTGCTGTAACAGATTCAGATGGAATTATTAAATTTGATCGTGATAACAAACCAGGTATTTCAAATTTATTAACAATATACTCTAGCTTAACAAATGAATCTATTAAAGATTTAGAAGCTAAGTACGAAAATGAAGGATACGGTAAGTTCAAAACAGACTTATCAGAAATCGTCAAAGATTTCTTAATTAACTTCCAAGAAAAATATAATGAATTTTACAATTCATATAAACTAGATGAAATCCTAGATCATGGTCGCGATAAGGCTCAAAAAGCGTCATTCAAAACATTAAAAAAAATGGAACGTGCCATGGGACTGGGACGTAAAAGATAATACATTAGTAATAGAAATAGCCACGGGAATCATTCCCATGGCTATTTCTATTATTCACTTTTCTTTTCTTTACCTGTTTCACGATCAATAGATTTATCGATATACACGTGCTTAAGTGTAGTATCTGGGCCTACTTTGTGATACTGTAACCCTTTAACTTGTGGATTAGTTAAATGTGCTTCACCTTTTTGATATATAGGTGCAACTGGTGCGTCGTGAAGTAAAATACTTTCAGCTTTTTGTAAAGCTTTATTTCTCTTATCAGGTTCACGTAGTAAAGAACCATTAGCTTCTTTGATAAGATTATCGTATTCTTCGTTACCCCAATCAGTATTATTTTGAGCATTACCTTTTGTCATTATTTCCAAGAAAGCCGTTGAGTCTGGATAGTCAGGACTCCACCCTGCATATGACGTTTCATAATTATTTGCTAACTCTAGAGTTATTTTTTGTTTAAAAGGCATTTGTTTAATTTTTAGAGTAACACCAGGTAAATTTGTTTCAATCTGCGATTTTATATATTCAGCAGCAATCTTCGCTGCTGGGGTGTCTTGAGTATTCATAGTAAAAGTAAATTCTTTTTTACCTAATTCTTTTTGCGCAATTTCCCAATTTTGTTTTGCTTCTTTGGTATCATATTTTAATGGAGATGAAACTGTACTTGCGAAATCTTTGCCGTCTGGTGTTTTAGCAGTTCCAATACCAGTGAAATTATCTGAGGCTAAAGAACCGTCATTTAAAACAGATTTTACATATCCTTTTTTATTAATAGCTTGCGCAATAGCTAATCTTAAGTGTTTATTTTTAAATTCCGGAACAGTTTTTTCATTCATTTTAATATAGAATGTAGCAGCAGTTAAACGATGGTTCAATGCTTTACTATTTTTATATTTGTTAACCTGCTCAGATGTTACGATTGTATCATCAACCGAATCTGTATCATATAATGAGGCACCAGCTTGTTGATCTTTTAGTACTTTATAATTTACTTTATCTAATTTAACATTCTTTTTATCCCAATACTTGTCATTTTTAACAAGTTGAATTTTATCTTCCACTTGCCAATTAATTACTTTAAAAGGCCCGTTATATACTGCTCTATCGGCTTTTGTACCATATTTTTCTCCATATTTTTTGGCAATTTTAGAATTTTGAGGACCAAAAGTATTTAAAGCCAATAGTTCATTTATATAAGGCACAGGTTTTTCTAATTCAACTTGAAGTTTATATTTATCTAGTGCTTTAATTCCTAATTCACTCACTGGTTTTTTTCCTGAATTAACTAAATCTGCATTTTTAATATCACTCATTATGTAAGCAAATTCAGATGCTGTTTTGGGGTCCACAACTTTTCTCCATGCATAAACAAAGTCATCCGCAGTTACTGGGTCACCGTTAGACCACTTAGCATTTTTTCTTAAATTAATTGTTAAAGTTTTGCCCCCGTTACTTTTTTTAGGCATTTCTTTAGCTACACCTAAAGTAACCTTATCGCCTTTATCAATTGAATATAGGCCTTCAAATGCTTGGCCAGCTATATCTCCTGATACTGCATCTGAAATTAATGCCGTATCTAAAGTACTTATATCTTGTGTGATAACTTTTCTAAAGACTTGGCCATCATCTGAATATAAACTTTTATTATTACTACAAGCTGAAAGTACTAAAACCACTATTAATAAAGTTGCTATATATTTTAAAGATTTCATAGTAAATTCATCCTCCTTCCCCTGCATTTAAACGCTTTGCGTTTGATGTTCTTGTTTTAATTGAGCAGCTTCTTCATCAGTTACAAAAACATAATGATCTGGTCTTATTTCTTGAAGTTTTCGCTCAGAATTTTTAGATTCATCTTCTTGATATGCTACACGTTTACGTGTTCTCTCACTATTTGGGTCAGGCTGAGGAATCGCTGATAACAATGATTTCGTATAATCATGTAATGGGTGATAATAAATTTCGTCAGCTGAACCTAATTCAACAATTTTTCCGAAGTGCATCACTGCGATACGGTCTGAAATATATTTAACCATTGATAAGTCATGCGCGATAAATAAGAAAGTAATACCTCTCTCTTTCTGTAATTTCAACATTAGGTTTACTACCTGAGCTTGTATTGATACGTCTAGAGCTGAAATAGGCTCATCCGCAATAATAAATTCCGGTTCCACTGCTAGTGCACGCGCGATACCGATACGTTGACGTTGTCCACCAGAAAATTCGTGTGGATATCTATTCGCATGTTCTTTACTTAAACCTACCGTTTCAAGTAAGTCATAAACACGACGTTTACGGTCTTTTTTACTGCTTGCTAATTTATGTATATCAATACCTTCAGCAACGATATCCATGACCTTTAATCTAGGATTAAGTGATGCATATGGATCTTGGAAAATCATTTGAGTCTTTTTATTGAACTTTAATAAATCTTTACGCTTAGAAATTTTTTGAATATCCTGTCCTTCATATAAAATTTCTCCACTTGTAATATCATTTAGCTTTATAATTGCTTTACCTGTAGTCGATTTACCACATCCTGACTCTCCAACTAACCCTAATGTTTCCCCTTTATAGATATCACAAGATATGTCCTCAATGGCTCTTACTTCATTACGTTTGCCTTCATTAAAATATTGTTTTAAATTTTTTATTTGTAATAAAGTTTCTTTATTATTCATTGAACGACACCCTTTCTACTTGACGTGGTTTGTCATAATTATTTGGCATATGACGTTGTTTCTGTTTAACCATCTCAGGCGGTTCTACTTTTGGTGCACGTTCATCTAATAACCATGACTTAACAAAATGAGTCGGCGACATTTTGAACCAAGGTGGCTCTTGTTTAAAGTCAATATCTAAAGCATACTGGCTTCTTCTCGCAAAAGCATCGCCTTTTGGCGGATGTAATAAATCAGGTGGTGTTCCTGGAATCGCAATTAGTTCTGTATCATTACTAGTAGTTAAATCAGGCATTGATGATAATAATCCCCATGTATAAGGATGCTTAGGGTCATAAAATATTTCCTCAACATTCCCTGTTTCAATCATTTGTCCACCATACATTACTGCTACTCTATCTGCAATATTAGCTACTACACCTAAATCATGGGTAATAAATATGATTGATGTATCAATCTTTTTCTGCAAATCTTTCATTAAATCTAAAATTTGAGCTTGCATTGTTACATCCAATGCTGTTGTTGGTTCATCTGCAATCAATACTTTAGGTTCACAAGCTAAAGCTGTTGCGATTACAATTCTTTGTCTTTGGCCACCAGAGAATTGATGTGGGTATGCTTTGAAACGTTTTTCAGCATTAGGCAATCCAACTAAATTTAAAATTTCTAAAGCACGTTTTTTTGCTTCAGATTTACTATAATTACGATGTTTAATTAAAGGTTCCATTACTTGTTTCCCAATTTGCATCGTCGGATTGAGTGATGTCATTGGATCTTGGAATATCATCGAAATATCTTTTCCACGTAATTTAATTAATTCTTTCTCAGATTTATTTGCTAAATCTTCACCAAGAAAATCAATTGAACCTTTTTTAATACGGCCTGCATCTCCTTGGAATAACTTTGTAATCGCTTTAGTGGTTACTGATTTTCCAGAACCAGACTCTCCCACTATTGCTAACGTTTCCCCTTTGTTCAAATAAAAATCTACGCCTCTAACCGCTTGCACTTCCCCAGCAGTAATATCAAAGGAAACATGCAAGTCGTTGACTTCTAATACTCTTTCTGACATAACGTGTGCCTCCTTTATTATTTACGCATTTTAGGGTCAAATGCATCGCGTAAACCATCACTAAATAGATAGAAAAATAAAATTAATAAACTTAAAATTGTTGCTGGAATGAATAACTCGTGTGGATGAATTAATAACATTGCACGACCATCATTAACTAAAGATCCTAATGAGGTTTGTGGTGCAGGGACTCCTATACCAATGAAACTTAAGAATGCTTCAAAGAAAATCGCACTTGGGACAGTAAACATAGATGTTACTACTATAGCCCCTAATGTATTAGGGAGAATATGTTTGAAAATCAAGTTGACTTTTGATGCGCCTAAAGTTCTTGATGCCATTACAAATTCTTGGTTTTTTAATTTTAAGAATTCACCACGAACAACCCTACTCATTCCTAACCAACCTGTGATTGACATAGCTAGTATAATCGTCCAAATAGAAGGTTCAAAAATAAGTACGAATAAAATTACTACAATAAGGTTTGGAATTGAAGCAATGATTTCCAAAATACGTTGCATTACATCATCTACTCGCCCACCAAAAAATCCTGAAATAGCGCCATATACTACTCCGATAAAAATATCTAATAAGGCAGCCACAATACCAATAACTAGAGAAATTTGAGTGCCTTTCCATGTACGTGTCCATAAATCTCTACCTAGTTGATCTGTTCCAAACCAATAATTTTCTTTAGCTCCCACTTTTGCATAAGCATCTTTACCGTCAGAACCTGTACCATCAAATGGTAAAAAATGAACTTTGTCTAATACGGGAATTTTTGCTGGAAGATTTCGATAATCGACATTTTGTTCAGCAAAATCATGTTTACTTATTAGTGGACCAATTAAAGCTAAAATTATTATAAGTATAAGGCCAATCATCCCTATTACAGCAAGTTTATTTCGTTTTAGCTGTGCCCATGCATCTTGCCAGAAATTTTTACTTTCTCGTTGCATTTCAGGTTCTTTATTTAAATCTAAATCTCTAATAACAAAGTCAGAAGCTGCAATGCCTTCAGAGGTATGTGTCATCGCCGCGTTTGAATGATCATCCAACGGCTTTTCAAATTTATCATTTGTCATTATTTTTTACCTCCTTGCACACGAATTCTAGGATCAATAATTCCGTAAAGAATATCTACAATAAAGATTGAAACTATAAATAATGTACTAAATAATATTGTTGTAGCCATGATAACTGGGAAATCGTTTGTTGTAATCGATCTAACGAATTGGTCCCCAAGACCTGGTACTCCAAAAATATTTTCAATAGTCAATGTACCAGTTAATATACTTGCTAACATTGGTACAATAATAGTAATAATTGGAATTAATGCATTACGTAATGCATGTCCAAATAGCACTCTTATAGAAGAGTTACCTTTTGCACGTGCTAATAATATGTAATCTAAACTTAATACTTCTATCATTTCTGCTCGAATATACCTTGCTACTGTTGCTAAAACTGTCGCGGACAATGCTAGTGAAGGTAAGACTGCTGTTGAAAATCCTTCCCACCCAGCTACTGGGAACCAACGTAAACGTACCGCAAACACATATTGTAAAAGTACGGCTAATACGAATGATGGTACTGATACTGCGATTACTGAAATTATAGTTGTTGTATAATCTACCCAGGTATTTTGTTTAGTAGCTGCTGCTACGCCAAGGATTAACCCTAAAATAACCCCGATAATCATAGCTGTAATACCCATTTCCATAGAAGGAATCAATCTCGGTTTTATAAGCTCCCATACCGGTTGATTATGATATTGGAATGAATACCCAAAGTCTCCAGTTACGACATTCTTTAAATAATGAAGATATTGAATGGCAACCGGATCATTTAAACCATACTTTTCATTAAGGATTGCCTTTTGCTCAGCACTTAGTTTCGCATCGTTAAATGGTGAACCGGGCATTAATTTCATTAAGAAAAATGTAATTGTAATAATAATGAAAAGCGATAAAAACATGTATCCCAAACGTTTAAAAATATATCGCGTCATTAAATAACCCCCTTATTGAATTTTCAAAATTAACATTCCCTTCAAAATTTTCAGAAATATTTAGTAACATTATATATTTAATTTTCATATAATTGCAATATAATTTTAAAAATATTAAAAATTGAGTTTTAAAATAATAGTTCTTTTTACTGTCATTTGTATTTTAATTACAGGTTTTAGATTTAAGATATTATTATTTATACTAAATAAGATAAAATGGTATTAAGTTTCATCTGGGAGGTCTCGTAATGAAAAATAAAAAAAGTTGGGTTGTGTGGTCAATGATTACGCCTCTACTCTCTTTAATAATATGGTTAATCATTAGTAACCAAACATTCATTTCATACATTAATATTTTGTTTTATATATCTTTATCCATATTTATATGCATTTTTTTCATTTTATTAGTTCAAGAGGGCATTTTTGATGCAACGAGCTATGGTTTTAGAAGAATAAGATATCAACTATCGTCTCGTTCAAAAAAGAGAACAATGGCAGATGATGAATTTTTAAATCCTCAACAAGTTAAAAAGGAGCATTATTTTATATCTACATGGATTGCTCCAGCTTTAATATGTAATATTGCATACTTTGTGATGACAATAATAATTTCATTTCTACTTTAAATCATTCTACATACAAAAAATAGACCAAGGACATTATCAATTAGTGTCCTTGATCTAATATCATTTTTTCAAAATTAATCTTCAAATTTCTTAAATACTAATACTGCATTATGACCACCAAAGCCTAGACTGTTACTCATTGCATAAGTAATTTCTAAATCTTGCGCTTCATTTGGAACAGTGTCTAGATCACATTCAGGATCTGGTGTATTCGCATGAATAGTTGGTGCGACTTTAGAGTCACGAATAGATAATGCTGAGAAGATAGCCTCTAAACCACCAGTAGCACCTAATAAATGACCAGTCATTGATTTAGTAGAGCTAACTTTTAGTTGATTAGCAGCATCTCCAAACGTATTCTTGATCGCTCTAATTTCATACATATCACCTACAGGTGTACTCGTGCCATGTGCATTAAGATATTGAACATCTTTTGCTTCAATACCTGCATCATCAAGTGCTGCTTGCATTGCACGTGAACCACCTTCACCTTCAGGAGCGGGAGCTGTAATATGATATGCATCACCAGTTGAACCATAACCAACTATTTCAGCATAGATTTGAGCACCACGCGCTTGTGCCGATTCTAATGATTCAATCACTAAAATACCAGCACCTTCACCCATAACGAAGCCATCTCGACCTTCTTGGAATGGACGACAAGCTGTTTCTTTATCATCATTTGTAGATAAGGCACGACTAGCACTGAATCCTGCAAGTGCCATGTGTGTAATTGGTGCTTCTGTACCACCTGTTATCATCGCATCTGCATCGCCACGTTGTATAATTTTAAATGCTTCACCAATTGAGTTTGTACCAGTAGCACATGCTGTAACTGTAGAACCATTTGGCCCTCTTGCACCTAAATCAATTGATACTTGGCCAGTTGCCATATCAGGAATTAACATAGGTACGAAGAATGGACTTACTCTTCTTGGTCCCTTATTTTGAAGTGTTGTATGTGCTGTTTCAAACGTTTCCATACCACCAATTCCTGAACCAATCCATACACCTATGCGATTAGCAGTTTCATCATTGATTTCCAATTTAGCATCTTCAACTGCTTGACGTGCTGCCACTACCGCATATTGTGTGAAACGATCCATACGTCGAGATTCTTTCTTTTCAATATGGTCTTCAATATTAAAATCTTTAAGTTCACCTGCTAAATGAACATTATAATCTTCTGTATCTATTCTAGTAATAGTATCGATTCCATTAACACCTTTCAAGGCATTTTCCCAACTTGTCTGGGCATCATTGCCAATAGGTGATAATGCACCCATACCAGTAATTACAACTCGTTTATTCTCAGTCATACATTATTTCCTCCTATTTACCCCATTTGATAACCATAGCGCCCCATGTTAGGCCACCACCAAAACCTACTAATACTAGTGTGTCATCATCTTTAATTCTTCCATTTTCTAATTCTTGTGAAATACTTAAAGGTATTGAGGCAGCAGATGTGTTACCAAAGCGATTAACAGATACACTCATCTTTTCTCTCTCTATACCTAGTCTTTCTCGAGCTGATTCCATAATTCTAATGTTTGCTTGGTGAGGTATAAACATATCAATATCATCTGATTGTAGACCAGCTTTATCAACCACTCGTGTTGATGCTTCACCCATAATTCTTACCGCAAACTTGAAGACTTCTCGTCCGTTCATTACTAGTTTACCAGTATCTTTGTTTAAGTATAAGTATTTTCCACCGTTACCATCAGATCCCATTTCATAACTAATGATACCTCGTCCTTCTGAAACTTCTCCAATAACTACTGCACCAGCACCATCACCAAAAAGGACTGCTGTTGAACGATCTGTTAAATCAGTAATCTTAGATAATTTATCTGCACCTACTACTAGGATATTTTTATAATCACCTGATTGAACATATTGTTTTGCTGTAATCATAGAATACATAAATCCAGAACATGCAGCTAATTGATCCATTGTTGGTACTTTACGTGTACCCAATTTTTCTTGCAACATATTGGCAACCGATGGGAATGGCATATCTCCAGTAGCAGTTGCAACAATAATCATATCTATATCAGCAGGTGTGATTCCTGCATCTTCAATCGCTTTTTTACTTGCCTCGAATGCTAAGTCAGATGTATCTTGATCTTCACTTGCCCAGCGTCTCTCTTTAATTCCAGTCATTTTAGAAATCCATTCATCTGAAGTTTCTAAAAAACTTTCGAAATAAGCGTTATCAACGACTTTCTCTGGCGCATATGCACCAAATCCTTTTATACCTACGTTCATGAACGTACACCTTCTTACTTCATTTTTTAATACCAGGTATTAATTTAACACATTTTTTTACCACTACTCAAGTAGTTACCCTTTCACAAACACAGATTTCATTAAATAGATTTGATTACAAATTTTTATCAGTTAACTGCTATCTCTATACAAATAGATTACTTTACTTTAGAATGAATGTATATAAATAATGGAGGTCATCAGTATGAAATACCTCGTAACTTTTATTTGGGCAGTCATCTTATTACAAATGGTTAACTTTGTATTAAATAGTTTAAATGGCGGTGGAACATTAAACTTTATCACGCCAATAGTTCTAGCAGTTATCTTTACAATTGTAATTGCTATTCTAACTGCCATGATTAAACCAGATGATTTTACCCGTTCAGGTAACAGATAGTCTTATTACTACATAATAATACAATACGTTAAAAACGCTTGGAATTTGAATTTATTAATCAAATTTCAAGTGTTTTTCTTTATTAAACTAGATATAGATGAACCCTTACTATTACAGCGATACATTACAAGCTTCATGACTTTGAAAAAATTTTTGAAGTGAGGAATTACTTATTCTTACTAATCTTTAGTTTAAGTTATAACTAAGGCAAGTGAATGCTACAATACACTGAACTGCACTTAAAAACATAAAAACCTAGAAAGTGCTCATCACACTCCCTAGGTTTACCTAAACATTCATTATTCATTTTCAGGCTTTTGTACATCAAATGTTAAATCATGATCATCATTTATATCAACTTTTACCACAGTACCTTCAGGCATGCTTTCTTTAATCATCATACGTGCTAATGGTGTTTCAATTTGACGTTGAACAAAACGTTTCAATGGTCTTGCACCAAATTGTGGTTCGTATGCTTCTTCTCCTAACCATTTTTTCGCGTCATCAGACACATCAATTGAAATACGTTGATCCAATAAGCGTATATTTAATTGAGTTAAGATTTTATCAACAATCATACTCATATCATTAATAGATAATGGTTTAAATAATACTATATCATCCATACGGTTTAAGATTTCTGGTTTAAAGAATGCATGTAAGCTATCCATTACAGCTTTTTCAGTGTCTTCAGTAATATCACCAGTATCTTTAACATTCTCAAGTAATACTTGTGAACCGATGTTACTTGTCATAATAATGATAGTGTTTTTAAAGTCAACACTGCGTCCTTTAGAATCAGTTAAACGACCTTCATCTAATATTTGAAGTAAAACGTTGAATACATCACTATGTGCTTTTTCAACTTCATCTAATAAAATGACTGAATATGGATTACGTCTAACCGCTTCTGTCAATTGTCCACCTTCATCATGACCTACATAACCTGGAGGGGCACCAATCAGTCTAGAAACTGAATGTTTCTCCATATACTCACTCATGTCGATTCGAATCATGTGTTTCTCAGAATCAAACAATGATGCAGCTAATGATTTTGCTAATTCAGTTTTACCTACACCAGTTGGTCCTAAGAATAAGAAACTACCAATCGGTCTATTAGGATCTTTAATACCTGCACGTGCTCTTACAACAGCATCAGATACTAAGTCTACTGCTTTATCTTGACCCACAACACGTTCGTGTAAGATATCACCTAGGTTCAATAATTTTTCTCTTTCAGTTTCAACTAATTTTGATACTGGAATACCAGTCCATTGACTTACGATGTCTCCAATTTCTTCATCAGAAACAACTTCACGAATCATACGTTCGCTGTCACCTTGTTCATCTTGATAAGCTTCTTCAAATTCTTTTAATTCTTTTTCTAATTGAGGTATTGTACCATATTGTAATTCTGCTGCCTTTTCTAGATTGCCCTCAGTTTGTGCATCTTCTAGAGCTTGTCGACTGCGATCTAATTCAGCACGTTTTTCTTGTACTTTAGCAATTTTTTCTTTCTCTTGTTCAACACGAGATTGTAAGGAAACTTGTTTTTCTTTTTCATTTGAAAGTTCTTCTTGTAATTCTTCTAAACGATGTTTACTTGCGTTGTCAGATTCATTTTTCAAAGCACTTTCTTCAATTTCTAATTGCATAACACGACGATTAACTTGGTCTAATTCAGTTGGATTTGAACCCATTTCTGTTCGAATTGTTGCACATGCTTGGTCAACTAAATCGATTGCTTTGTCAGGTAAGAATCTATCAGTAATATATCGATCTGATAATTCAGCTGCTGCAACTAAAGCACGGTCTTGAATACGTACACCATGATAAACTTCATAGCGTTCTTTTAATCCACGTAAAATTGAAATTGTATCTTCTACATCTGGTTCACTTACGCTTACTTTTTGGAAACGACGTTCTAATGCAGAATCTTTCTCAATATATTCTCTATATTCATTTAAAGTAGTTGCACCAATACAATGCAATTCGCCACGTGCTAACATCGGTTTCAACATGTTACCAGCATCCATTGCACCATCTGTTTTACCTGCACCAACTAGCATATGAATTTCATCAATGAATAAAATAATACGTCCATCTGACTCTTTTACTTCTTTAAGTACTGCTTTAAGTCGCTCTTCAAATTCACCTCTAAATTTAGCACCAGCAACCAATGCGCTTAAATCTAATTCAAAAATTGTTTTATCGAGTAATGATTCAGGCACATCTTTTCGTACAATTCGTTGCGCTAAACCTTCAACAATTGCAGTTTTACCTACACCAGGTTCCCCGATTAATACTGGATTGTTTTTAGTTTTACGACTTAAGATTCGAATTGTGTTACGAATTTCTTCATCCCTGCCAATAACAGGGTCCATTTTACCTTGACGTACTTCTTCTACTAAGTCACGACCATATTTTTCTAAAGCTTCATAATTTACTTCTGGATTTTGTGAAGTCACATGATTTCCCCCTCTTACTTTAGTTATTACTTCTTTTACAACTTCTTCTTTATTTCCAACAAATTGTTTAGTAGTATCATCAATATCCATCGCAGCACGAAGGACGTGTTCCATTGAAATATATTCATCTTCATATTCTTTCATATATGATTCAGCTTTATTTAATAATTCATTTGCTTTAGATCCTATATATTGTCCATATTGAATATTATCTCCTTGTACAGAAGGATAATTTTTCAATTTATTTGTATACGCTTGATTTAATTCATCTGTATCTATATTTGCTCGTTCTAATATGCTTTTAAATAAACTATCAGTTTCTTCTAAAGTTCCCTTTAATATAGCTTCAATTTCAATATTTTGTAATTCATTTTCTTTGCTCAATTCAACCGCTTTTTGTAATGCACCTTGAATTGCATATGTCATTTGATTAATATCCAAATTTATTCACCCCTATATATTTGATAAGAGTAAGGTCAATTAGTTCATTTTGACTTTGACTTTCTTTGACCTTAATTACATTATAGACTCTCTTATATGATTACGCAACACTTACACTCAACTTTTAAAAATTTATCAAACTGCCTATTCAAGCTAGTTTGACGCGATTAGTGAGTCTCCTTCATTACTTGTTTTATCACACTTTTCTCTGTTATAAACATCAAATATTCGTTAAAACTGCAAATAAAATAAACCAGTTCAATGATTTAAAATCACTAAACTGGTTTAGAATGAATTATTTGTTTTTTGGATTTTTCTTTATAGCTTTGATTATTTCATCGGATAAAGCTTTTACACCACTATTTTCAAGATGCACACCATCTGGTGCAAAATATTCAGAATGTCCTGCAGAACGTTGGTGCCAATCCACTAAAGTTACATTCTTATGCTTCTTAGCAGCATTAGCTAGTTGTTTATTAACATTATCTTGCCAATCTCGAGGAACACGTGTATTAACAAGGTAAATTTGTGCTTTACCAAACTTATTAATTAATTGATTTAATTCTTCCTCTGTAAAATCACCATTTGTACCTAGTTCTAAAACGACTTTATCTGATGGTTTATTATAATTTGAATAATTGCCTGCTATTGACAACGCTTCTTGTAAGTGACGACCAACTTTACCATCAATGGTTGCTTTAGGTACTTGAGATTTAAATTCTTCCCCAATATCTACCATCACTGAGTCTCCAATAAGTAATGGACTAATATTAGTATAAACTTGTTTTTTACTTTTACTATTACTACTTGAGCCATCGATTTTTATATTTTCACCAGGCATCATTCTTACTAAATATTTATCTTGATCACTCGTGTTGAATGAATTTGCTTTGTTTTCAATTTCATCTTTTCCAAAACGATCGAAGACACCTAAGAATAACAGTACTATCGGTATCACAGCAATAATCGACACTATTGTTCTAATAAATTTAGGTCGTTTTAAATAATTGAATGAAAATGCCTTTAAACCTTCACGTCTAAATGGTGTTTCAATATAACGATATGATAACTCAGCAAATAAAACTGTAAGTATGATATCAACAAAGTATACATAAATAGGAAGTTGCCCATCAACAAAATGAATGTGTATAAAACTTATGACAGGAAAATGCCATAAATATAAACTATAAGAGCGTTTACCTATATAAACAAATATACGATGACCTAAGACCTTTGCTAGGATACTAGAAGGATGTACAACACTAGCAATAATAAATAATGTCATACCTGAGATGAGATAAAATCCACCATTATAAATCCATTCACTAGTATCTTTCACTTTAAAGAATAAGTAGATAAGTATTATTAGACCTAAGATACCTATACCATCAATAGAACGTTGCAATACTTTTGGTGGATTGGCTTTTAATTTAAACGGTGGCCATACAAATGCTAATATCACACCCAATAATAACGTTTGCAAGCGAGTATCTGTCCCAAAATAAACTCTTGAATACCCAACATTGGGTTGTGAAATAATGACCATCGCTAATAAAGACACTAGAGAAATAATCCATAATATCAAAGTAACATTGCGATATTTTTTAATCGTTAAGAGTAAAATGACCAACACAAATGGAAAGAACAAATAGAACTGTTCTTCTATTGCAAGTGACCACAAGTGTTTTAATGGCATAAATGAAAATTGTTCGAAGTAGTTAACATCTTTGGCAATATACCACCAATTCGACACATAGAATAATGCAGCGATAATATCATGTTTAACTCGAACGATTTGTTGTGGTTCAAATATTAATGTAGCAATCCCAACGACGATTAATAGCGCAACAACTGCTGGAAGTAACCTTTTAACTCGTCGAATCCAGAATTGTTTAAGGCTAATAATACCTCGCTCCTCGTATTCCTTTAAAAGTAAACTTGTGATTAAATATCCAGAAATAACGAAGAAGGTATCTACACCTATGAAACCACCTGTAAGCCATTTCCTATTTAAATGGTAAATGATAATACCTAAGACAGCAATTGCTCTTAGTCCATCTAAACCAGGCATGTAACGCATTTTAGTCTTACGTTGTTTCCCTTTTTCAAAATCTTGTTTCATTGTTCACATTCTTTCCCTATTAAATAATAAATTTTAATAAATTCATTAATTACTAAAGCACTGAAAATCAGGATAAAACGAAAGCCGATGATCAACAACATGAAAAAATATGATTTAAGTTAATATTCTTTTATATTTTAATGTATATGATTGAATCGAGTTTTATACTTAGATGTCTGAGCTTGAACTATAATAATATTTTATAAAATTTGACGCATTTATTATTATTTTTCATAAATGCAAGTACAATTTAAATTATTTTATATTGTAATTCTTATGTATTGTAGTATAACGCTTAAACAAATTCAATTTATATTACAATTATGTCATTTATCAACTTAACTTTGTCACTAAAAGCATTGAAAATGAACATTTAAATTGCTTCTATTATAAATAAAAAAACAATAGTACATCCTAATCGTGTACTATTGTTCAAAAGCGATTAATTAGCCAACGCCTAATGCAATTTTAGCGTATCTTGACATCATATCTTTGTTCCAAGGTGGATTCCAAACAATATTAACTTCTGTGTCTTGTATTTCTGGAATCTCGGCTAATACTGTTTTAATTTGTTCGATAATTTGTGGCCCAAGTGGGCAACCCATTGATGTTAAAGTCATTTCAACTGTACATAAACCATCATCATCAACATTCACTTTATATACTAAACCTAAATTAACGATATCAATACCTAATTCAGGGTCAATAACCATTTCAAGTGCACCTAGGATACTGTCTTTTAATGCCTCTTCCATTAGTATCACCTCTCATTATTTATCTTTACACTAATATATCAAATATCCGACAAAACGCCAATAAAATGCTATGATACAACTAAGCGAATAAAGACGTTATAATAACATTATAAAGTTGATTTATGTATCAATGTTAAAAACATTTAATATGAAATGTTAATGTATTTTATTCTATAGATATGTAGCTTAAGGAGAAATATATGAAACCTTATTTAATTTGTTTAGACTTAGATGGGACATTATTAAATGATAATAAAGAAATTAGCGACTATACTAAGCAAGTACTTACAACATTAAAAAAGCAAGGTCATCGCATTATGATTGCGACTGGAAGACCATACCGTGCAAGCCAAATTTATTATCATGAATTAAACATGGACACACCTATTGTAAACTTCAATGGAGCTTATGTTCATCATCCTAAATCAGATGATTTTAAAACGACACACGAGGTACTAGATGTGGACCTCGCTAGAAACATGATCGAAACACTTCAAAAAGCAAAAGTTACAAATATTATTGCTGAGGTTCGCGATCACGTGTTTATTAATAATCATGACCCTAGATTATTTGAGGGTTTTTCAATGGGTAATCCTAAAATTGAAACAGGTAATTTATTAGAAGAATTAGATGAAGCACCAACGTCGTTATTAGTAGAAGCAGAAGAGATTTACATACCTAGAATCAAGCAAATGTTGACGCGTTTCTATGCAGAGAATATTGAGCACAGACGTTGGGGAGCGCCTTTCCCAGTAATCGAAATCGTTAAACGCGGGATTAGTAAAGCGCGTGGGATTGAACAAGTCAAAGACTATTTAGGAATTGAACCTTCACATATTATAGCCTTCGGAGACGAGGATAATGATATTGAAATGATTAAATATGCTAAATATGGTATCGCAATGGACAATGGTCTAGATGAATTAAAACATATTGCAAACCATATTACTTATTCAAATAATGATGATGGTATCGGCCGTTATTTAAATAATTTCTTTAAATTAAATATACCTTATAAAGGTTAAACAACAATTCTTAAAGTGAGACAAATGTATACTTTTATAATGTCTCACTTTTTTAATATATTTTTTCTGGAGGAATGTATGATGCGTAAAATAATTGTAGTCGGTGCTGTCGCCGGTGGTGCAACCTGTGCTAGCCAAATACGACGTTTAGATAAAGACAGTGAAATTACTATTTTTGAAAAAGACCGCGACATGAGTTTCGCAAATTGTGGATTACCCTACTTTATAGGTAACATTGTTAATGAACGTAAAGATGTTTTACCAATTACGCAAGACGTGTTTAAAGAAAAGAAAGATATTACAGTTAAAACGTATCATGAAGTAATTGCTATTAATGACAAAGATCAAACAGTGACGGTAGTAAATCGTCAAACGAATGAAAAATTTGAAGCGAGTTATGACGAATTAATATTGAGTCCTGGTGCAGGTGCTAATTCTTTAGGCTTTGATAGTGATTACATATTCACTTTACGCAATATGGAGGATACTGATGCCATCGATCGATTTATAGATCAACATCAGGCTAAGAAAGCATTAGTAGTAGGAGCAGGTTATATTTCATTAGAAGTCTTGGAGAATTTATATGCTAGAGGATTAGATGTTACTCTAATTCACCGCTCTGATAAAATTAACAAGTTGATGGACCAAGATATGAATCAAGTTATCTTTGACGAGCTAGATTCGCGACACATATCTTATCGATTAAATGAGGAAATTGTAAGTGTTAATGATCATATGGTTACTTTTAAATCAGGCATTCAAGAAGACTACGATATAATTATTGAAGGCGTTGGTACACATCCAAATTCGAAATTTATCGACTCATCTAACGTAGAATTAGATGATAAAGGCTTCGTTAAAGTTAACGATAAGTTTGAAACAAACATCCCAAATATTTATGCTTTGGGTGATGTGATTACCTCTTCGTACCGTCATGTAAATCTACCCGCACAAGTTCCATTAGCTTGGGGAGCACATCGTGGCGCAAGCGTCATTGCAGAACAACTAGCTGGTAATAAAAATATCATTTTCAAAGGGTTTTTAGGTACCAATATCGTTAAATTTTTCGATTATACATTAGCAAGCGTCGGCATCAAAGTCGAAGAATTAACGCATTTTGATTATCAAATGGTTGAATTAAATTCTGGCACTCATGCAGGTTATTACCCTGGAAATACTAATGTCCACTTACGCATTTACTTTGACACAAATAATCGTCGTCTTTTACGTGCTGCCGCAGTAGGTAAAACAGGTGTTGATAAGCGTATTGACGTATTATCAATGGCAATGATGAGCGAATTAACCATTGATGAATTAACTGAATTTGAAGTGGCATACGCACCACCTTACAGTCATCCAAAAGATTTAGTTAATATGATTGGTTACAAAGCTAGAGATTTATAAAAAATAGCCCTTAAATGATTACTGCAAATTCAATCATTTAAGGGCTATCCCTATATCATTAATAATTTAAATTTTAACTAATTCCAAAAAGGCTACTAATTGGACCCCATGGTAGGATAATACCTAATGCCATAGTAATAATTATTAAAATAATTGTTGCCCAGAATAAACCATGACTCGCTTCGTGTTTCTTGCGTTTCGCAATAGATACTTCCATTAGTGCAACTACCGCTATACCACAAAGCATCTTCAATGTTAACAACATATGGTTGCCCCCACCACCATGGCTAGCAGCCATGAATTCTTGAATTAACAACCAGAACCCTGAGAATAAAGTGAGTAACATAAAGACTCTTAATGCCATTTGTAAAGGTTTAAACATAGGTGTAGGACCTTGTGATTTTGAAATATGTAAAAATGCAATTACATATAAAATAATTGTCAACGCCCAACTTGCAATATGCATATGTAACAAGACCGAATTCCCCCAATACTATTTATTACCTTTTTACTTACCTATCATATCACATAAACACTTGAACGTATTGTTAAACGCTATAAGAGATGGATGTGAAACTAAAATAATGGTTTTGTAAAACTTCCATGTGAAATTCTCTCTGCTGGGATTCCTGAATTAAAACGGTTATAACAAGTGCGTTTTTATTTCTGACAACTTCTGGCAATATATAATTAGAGCCCGGGACATTGATTTATGTCCCAGACTCACCTGCATTAACTGATTACAATTAAGAAATACTTATAATATAAGATGTCTCAATTCAATCATTTATTATGAACTAATTATGATAGACAATCCTTATAACATTTTTGAACTATTAATTATTATTTAGCAATATAAGTAGTTAATGTACCAATATTATCAATAGTAACTTTGACTTCATCACCTGGTTGTAAGAATTGAGGCGGTTGTAAACCTGCACCTACACCAGCTGGTGTGCCAGTAGCAATGATATCTCCTGGATGTAATGCTACATATTTAGAAATTTCTTCAATTAAATCATCAATTTTATTAATCATTTGACTTGTATTACCATCTTGACGAATATCATTATTAACTTTAGTTACGATATTAACATTTTCAGGTGTTGGTAACTCATCCTTAGTTACAATATAAGGTCCCATTGGGCAACCACCTGTCAAACTTTTAGATAGAAATGCCTGATCTTGTTCATTTTGCGCCTTACGATCAGTAATATCATTAATAATTGTATATCCGTAGATGTAGTCTAATGCTAATGCTTTCGGAATTTTTTCTCCAGATTTACCGATTACGATACCTAATTCACCTTCGTAATCTAATTGATCAGTGATATCTTTATGATTTGGAATTGTTGATTCATCACCAGTTAATGATGATGCTGCTTTAGTAAATACGTATAATCGTTGTACCTCATGATTTAATTCACTTGCGTGATCTTGGTAATTACGACCAAATGCAATAACATTATTTGGTGGTGTAACTGGTGGTAAGAATTCAATGTCATTAAAAGCGATTTTGAATTCATCTGCTTTACCACTATCTTCAGCCGCTACAACTGCTTTACGTACTTGTTCTTGGAAATCTAATGTTTGGTTTTGTTGTAATCCCTCTAATAATGTTTGAGGGTGGAAGTCACCTTCTCCAAATTCCTCAAATACCTTTTTAAGATCCCAAACTGCGTCTTCACGCTTAACTTTTACGCCGTAAGATTCAGCGTCTTTATAATTGAATGATAGAAATTTCATTCAGTATCAACTCCTCATCTATATCTTAATACATATTATAACTTTAATCTTTGCTAAACCACAAATATATATGTCTGAAATTTTAGAAATTTAATACACACTTCATTCATTGGATTAAAAACCTATTAAACATCTTCTTCAATACTCATTTGACCAAATTGGAAGAAATAAAGGTAACCGTATACTTTAGAATTTAAAATCGTTTCTAATGTATTTTTATAATATTTCATTTGAATTTTGTACTTATCACGAAGTTGTATACCTACCTCTTCATCTGTCATACCTCTACGCTTATTAAATGCATCTGTTTTATAATCTACAAAGTAATATTGACCGTCCTTTAAAAATATTAAATCAATCATACCTTGAATAATTGACACATCTTCATCTAATTCAGGCATTTCGTCTACACGCGCTTGATTTACGATAAATGGTAACTCTCTATAAACTTTGTCAGCTTGTGTAATAGTCATATACAAGTCACTTCTAATAAAATTCATAACTGCTTCAAATTGAATATCTTTTTTTGCATCTTCTTCAATAATATGCTTTTCAATTAATTCATTAATATAGTCATTCAATTCTGTTTCAGTCATACGAATTTCTTTAAATGGTAGATGTTGCATAACTGTATGCATTAAAGTACCAATCTCATTTGCTTTACGTTTTTTATTTTCACGTAAAAACTTAGGTCTCTCATAAGTTGATACACCTATACGGTATTGTCTTACCCTTTCGTAACTTGTACCACTTTCTTCTGTTTCTAATTGACGCTTTAATTCTGAAACAGACTGTTTAGATGGTTTCTCCGTATCTTTTAAAAAAGGATATTTAAATGATAATTGATCATTAATTTGTTGCTTTAATGTCTCATCATGCGAGCCTTCTACTTCTAAATCTGAAACATCGCGACTTTCTTGTTCTGATTCACTGTCCTCAATCGAAAGTTCTTCAAATTGTGCAATTTTAATATCTACAGTAGGACGCAGACTCTCATCTAAATTATCAATGGATTTCTCAAACTGATACTCTGGTAATAAAGATGTAGATTGGTATTTAGCCAAAATACTATATATTAAATCAAAAGGTCGATCTGCTGATAACCGTTTATGCAATGCAATTTGATTACCTGAAATTGGCAATCGCTCAAGTTTTTCTAATGTTTCTTCCTTATCAATAGTACCAATAAGAATGAGTTGCTCTTTCGCTCGCGTTAAAGCTACATACATTAATCGCATTTCTTCAGAAATAAGTTCTTTTTCAGTAATTGATTTAATGACAACTGACGATAATGACGGATAGATTACATTTCGGTCTAAATCAAAATAATCAATACCTAGACCATATTTTTGATTTAAGATGAGTGGTTTACGTAAGTCGCCTTTATTAAAATTCTTTGAAAGTCCCGAATAAATAACATATGGGAACTCTAGACCTTTACTACTGTGAACTGTCATCATACGTACCACATTATCATTAGGACCTATAACATTCTCTTCACCAAAGTCTTTGTTGCGTTCTATTAGTTCGTCAATAAATCTAATAAATTGATACAGCCCTCTAAAACTTGAATTTTCAAATTCTACTGCTTTATTAAACAATCCATATAGATTTGCGCGTCTACCTTTACCACCAATAAGACCACTAAAATATTGAATAACGTAATGATCATTATAGAACTTATCAATTAATTGATACACAGGGTGAGATTGACTATATTCTTGATACATGTTTATATCATCCATAAAATGTTCTAATTTCTCAACTAACGTAGGGTTCGCTTCTTGATCTTTCATATAATGCAATATGGATTGATAGAAATAATCATCGTTCATACTTTGAACTCGAATGGTTGCTAATTCATCTTCCGTAAATTGGTATATAACCGATCTCATCAATCCTACTAAATATATATCTTGTAAAGGATTATCAACGGTTCTTAAAAATGATAAGACGAGACGTACTTCAGTTTGTTCAAAGTACCCTTCCTTACTATTTACATGGAACGGAATATTATAGTCTTTAAATACTTGTTGTAAATTGCGTGCATTTTTCAACCCTCTTTCAAGTATGACGATATCTTTGAAAGTAGCTTGTCTATAAGTTTCTGACTTCATATCATAAACTTGTTTATGCTCAATAATATATTTAACTTGCTCAGCAATATAGCGAGCTTCTTGTTCTGACTTTTCTAAATCATTATCGCTACTTTTATCTTGAATTAATGCATGTAGTTCGAAAGGCATAGATTTATCAGAATATTTAGTAGCACCAAAATAAAGTCTCGCATCAGCATCGTACTCAATTTCACCTACTTCTTCATCCATCATATGGTCAAATAAGTAATTTGTTGTGGCGAGTACTTCATTACGTGAACGGAAATTCTTAGATAAATCGATACGTAACCCTGATTGATCGCCATCTTTTGTGAAACGATGATATTTATCCATAAATAGCGTTGGATCAGCTTGTCTAAATTTATAGATAGATTGTTTAACGTCACCTACCATGAATAAATTTCCATTAGATTCGTCACCACGTTTAATTTTAGATATGATTGCTTCTTGTACTTGGTTCGTATCTTGGTATTCATCTACTAAAATCTCTTCAAATTGTGATCGATATTCTTTCGCAATTGACGAAGCATTGCCCTCTTGGTCAGTTAATATTTGTAGAGCGAAGTGTTCATAATCAGAAAAATCCAGTACATTGCGACTACGTTTTTTTTCAGCAAAGTCATTAATAATATCCTTAACGATTTGTACAAGGTATTGAATTCTAGGAGCCAAACGTTTCATATCTACTTTTAAATCTTCATAAGAACGTATTAGATACTTATTTTTTACTTCCGACAATAATTTTTTATAATCATCATAAAAATCTTTAGCGTTTGTTAAAAACTGAGAACTTATACCTTCATCTTCATTCGTATCTTTTAATTTTTTAGTTATTGTAGGCAATTTTTCAGAGGTATAATTGATGATTTCTTCAAAATTTATCACATTACCCTCAATCATTTTTTCGCATTTATATTTTTCTAGTTTGATAACATCTAAATGCTTTTCCGCTTCTATACAATTTAGAAAGTTATTTTCCGCTTCTAACAAAGTATGATATGCAGCTTTGATATAAATTTTCGATAATCTTTCTAATTCGTCTAGATATAATTTATGTTTATTATCGTCCGTGTAAATTTCAACTAAAGAATCTAACCACTTGAACGGTGAAGGATTGGCTATACTGAAATTATAGAAACGTTTTAACAAATCTCTAAAATTATCATCATTACGATCACTTGATAATTGTTCTACTAAAGTAAGAAATTCTATATCTGGTGTATCATAATGTTTTTCTAAAACTTCATCAATAGACTGTTCAAGTAACAGCACATTCTCTACATCACTAATTGTGCGGAAATTAGGATCCAAATCAATGACATCATAATGCTGTTGAATAATCTTTAAACAGAAGCTATGTAATGTCGAAATTTGTGCTTGATGAATTTTAATGCGCTGATTCTTTAAATGTTCATTTCTAGGATCTTCTATTGACGCTTGTTGAATGCGTTGATCAACACGATGCTTCATTTCTCTCGCACTTAAATTAGTAAAAGTAACAACGAGTAACTTATCAACATCTATTTCATCTCTAATAATTTTTTGAATTATTCTTTCTACTAATACTGCAGTTTTACCAGACCCTGCTGCTGCAGCTACTAATACATCTTGACCATTAGCGTATATACTCTTCCACTGTGCATCTGTCCATTGAGCACCTTTAGGTTTGATTGGGATGTTATTCATTATGATCACCGCTTTCTAACTCGACATCTTGTATTGCTTTGATAGGATCTATAGTTTCATCTACATGGCGATAATGTTTACTATCAATAATAGTATCCACATGGCACACTGATTGAAAATTACAAAATTGGCATGGTAATTGGTCATCGAATTTAAGTGGTGCAACTTCGGTATGACCTTCCATAATATTTGTAGCAGTCTTTATAAAGTTGTCTTTATTATGTTTGATAAATTTATGAATTGTTGTTTCATCAGCAACACTGCTCCCCCTACTTCCAATACTTCCATCTTTCTTCAGGCTAACTGGAACAATGTCGGATTTACCAATTTCTTCTAAACGAATATCCAATGCGTCTACTACATCCATATCGCTATTAACTAAGCCGCGTAATCTATATTCTTTTAAAAATGCTTGTTCAAGTTTGTCCTGTATTAAAGCATCATCTTCCAATTCTCCCCAATCTTTAAAACTGAGACGTTCATCATGTACATGAAAATACAATAGGCCACCTGGTTTAATTTCTTTAGATAATCCCAGACGTTGGGCATTTTGCAAAGCAATATCCATATAAGTCATCATTTGCATTTGTTTACCATAATAAACCTTTTTTAAATCTAATTTCGCACTGGGATTAGATGACTTATAATCAATAATATTAATGTAGCTCTTATCATCTTTAGTGTAAGCATCTATACGATCAATTTGTCCTCGTATATTAACTGGAATACCTTGTTTTGTAATTAATGGTTGCGCAATAAGTTCTTCACTGTTGTTCGGTGTCTTTCTAAATCCTGCTTCAAAACGATGTGGTTTGAACTTTGTATTTTTATTTTGATAGCGTAATGCTTTCAAAGTACTTTCGACAATGACACCAATTCGTTTTGACACATACCGATAGTATGCATTTGAATCCATGAGATTGAATTGGACTTGAGGTAAAACATTCTCTAAAGCTTCAACAGTTAAAGCATGTATCTTCTTATTATCAAGATGTTTAAAGTCTCCATCTACCTTATCCGAAATATACTTCAATGCAGTATGGAAAATATTTCCTAGATCAAAATTTTCAAGCTTATATTTCGTTCGCTCATTTAACCTTAAACCATGATTCGCATAATGTTTAAACGGACAATCATTATACCTTTCAAATCTAGATACACTTGCGTTAATTGTTGAACCATATAAAGATGCAGCCAATGGTTCATCTAATTTCACTGTTTTGTTGTCATATGTCAACGCAGTTAACAAGTACTCTAAACCGTTATTCAATTTGTCATTATCACGCATGACTTGATAAGCATCAACCCATACATCAGCAACCATCTCTGCCTCTAGCCAAGATTTTAAAGATTCGAATAAGACGACTTTAGTTTGATGTGGATGCTCCATTAACGATAAAGGTTGTGCATTATGTTGATAATGAATATTCGTTACATCTAATCCATTGAACAACCCTTGTATTTGGTCAATAAATGGACTTTTTTCTTTATCCTCACCTTGTGCACCCATTAAACTATATGAAAATGTAACT
This sequence comes from Staphylococcus sp. AtHG25, assembly GCF_003217445.1. Lineage (NCBI taxonomy): Bacteria > Bacillati > Bacillota > Bacilli > Caryophanales > Staphylococcaceae > Staphylococcus > Staphylococcus sp. AtHG25. The sequence goes on from NZ_QJSN01000002.1 coordinate 236,583, forward strand.
TGTTCACTGCCTCGTGTCATTGCAATATAACAAACAAACGCTTCATCCATTTGTAAGATATCTGATGTAGGACTTAATTCAACTTGTACTTGTTGTTCAAACACTTTCTTTTCTTCATCTGTTATAAGACTAGAAGAAGAAACCGGTTGTGGCATAGCACCATCGTTCATTCCAACCATATAAATATGCTTTTTATTGTCTACTTTCGCTAAGTCCATTGTTCCTATACTCACTTGATCGAGGGTTTGAGGAATCATTACAAATTCTAATTGTTCTAAACCAATATCAAATACCTCTAAAAAGCGTTTAAGAGTCATTTCTTCATTATCAAATACAGTGACTAAATCATCTAAAATTTGAATAAGACCATTCCAAATTTGATCTATTTCTTCAGCTTCTTCATGACGACCATCGACGTCTAATTGGTCACGGTGAGTCATTAAATATTTAGGTAAATCAAATGCCTCCATTGTCTCATAGAAAGCTGTTGCAAAACCTCTCACATTTTCTGCTTCGTTCATTGCTTTTTCAAAAGTTAATATTTTATCAATAATATCATTCTTTAAATGAACTACTTGCTCGAAATCTTCTCGCTCTTCAGTAGTTAATTTATGTTCTTTACGTTCCATTTTCGTAAAGTTATCAATACTAAACAGTTTTTCATCAAGCCAACGTTTGCCATAAACACCACGTTCAACGACAAAATTCTCTAATAAATCAATTAAATATGCACTATCCTTAAAGTGATTAGATAGAATATTGGTTTTAATTAAACGCATCATAGGACTAATATTCCAGTTTGTTTGAATAACTTCCAAAAGTGAGCGTACCATTTCCATGATCGGATGATGTGTCATTGATCTTTTAGTGTCGATATTAAATGGAATATCATACTGTGGAAGAACAGAGTCAAATAAAAATGCATAAGATTCATCACGATACAAGATAGCAATGTCTTGATATCTATATTGCTTATCACGTGTATCTTTAATAATTTGGCGAGCTACTTCATTAACTTCTTCACGTATACTTGAGGATTCTAAAATATTAATATTACCATCGTAAGCGATAGGATTAATTTGCAATGCATCAAATTGTTGTTCCAGTTGTATTAAATCTTTATTGTTAAAACGATATTGTTGTTTAAAGAATTGTTGTTGTAATTCTATGTTTAAATCATTGGCAATTTCCTTTAGATGCGTTAATACCTCTGATGGTTTTCTGAATAAACTAAATGGATCTTCATTACCATCAGTTGTTAAAAGAACAGTAACTTTTTTGGCGCTTTGAACGAGTGCTTTAATAATTTGATACTCCAATGTAGAGAAGTTGTGGAATCCATCTATGTATACCTCTGCTCTTTTAATCCATTCTGATTGACTTAAAATATCAATAAAATGATTTAAACTATCCTCTGAAGTAATAAATTCGCCATTTATGCGTTCCTCAAAATACTGATAAATAAGCGATATATCTTCTAATTTATGTCTAGTTCTCGTCTTCAAGTCATTATCTTGCAAAAATGTATGTAAATGTTCTGGCGTAACAGAATATTTCTTAAAATCTTGAATTTGTTCACTTAACTTCTCACTAAAACCATAATAATTTACTTGTGATTGATATAGTTTTAATTCCGATTGATGTTGTTGAACTAAATCATAAATCATCATCTCGGTAGCCGATTGCGTTAGTCGTTCTTCAGTTAATCCCCCAACCTCTTGAAAAACTCTATAACTTAAGCGTTCAAAGTGAAGCACTTCAGTTCTTAGGCTTCCATTCAATTCTTTATCATTAACAAATGCTTGTTCTAATTGAAAAGTACTCTGTGTTGGTGCTATTAAAACAATTGGATCACCTAGAGGATCCTCTTTCATTTGTTGCTTAATATTATCAATCATATGATGAGATTTGCCTGTTCCTGCTCTGCCAATGTATGCGTTCAACTCCATTATTCCCACACTCCTTTGAACTTATTTTAACATAGAACATACGTTCTTAAAAATGTTTTGTTAGGTCCAAATATTGAACAAAAAAAGACTGGCGGAACCTCTATGAACATTCCATTACCAGTCTTGCTATGTTAAAAATTAATTCATTATCACTAATTTTTCTTATTTTTCATTATCTGGATTAAAGTTAAACTTGAATTCACTAAACGGCCAAAATCTAAATGATACTTTACCAACAACTTGATCTTTATCAATTAAACCAAACGCCCTACTATCCTTACTGACTTCTCTGTTATCACCTAAAACTAAGTATTTACCTTTTGGTATGATATTTGATTTAGGATTTGCATTTAGTAAATCTTTAGTTTCAAATGAACCCGTAATATATTCACCTTGTTTACGTTTTTCATTGTAATCAAGATAAGGTTCATTTATCTTTTTGCCATTAACATATAGTTTATCATTTTTATAAATAACGTTATCGCCAGGTACACCAATGACACGTTTAACATAATCGTCTTGTTGATTCGCATGAAATACGATTACATTACCTTTTTTTATGTCTCCAACTTTATATCCTAGAATGTTAACCATGACGTGTTCACCATCTTTTAGTGTCGGATCCATTGAATCGCCTTTTATAGTATATGATTTAGCTACGAAGTTGACCATTACCCATACAAGTAATAAACCTACCGCTATGGCAACAATCCATTCAACTATTTCTTTCTTCAATTTTAACACCTCATCTACTTATTTAACTGATAGGTAAATTCTTTAAATGGATAATACTTTAAACTAACATCTCCTACAATATCGTCCTTATCTATTAATCCATATGTCCTTGAATCACTTTGTTTATCACCATTATCATTTAAAATAAAATATGAATTTGGCGGAATAATATCACCATCAGAATCATGTAAATCTCTTATTGCAAAATTATTAATATCTCTATTTTTAGCATAAAATTTATTAACTTGTCTATCATCTCTATACAATTTACCGTTTCTAACTTCAATTGATTCACCAGGCTTGCCGACCAATCTACCAAAGTGTAATTGATTTTTATGTCGATACATGATAATATCTCCATCTTTCAACATGTTAAAGGTAACTTTAATTTTATTAATAATGACACGGTCACCTTTATTCAAAGTTGGTGACATATCATCAGTTTGAACTACAGCACCTTTAACTAAGAACATTTGTATAAACATGACAAACAGACAAGCAAATAGGAATGCTACAATCCAACTTGTCACTCTACGCACCTTGTCACTCCTTGTCCGAACCCATGAAATAGCCCTCGACTTTCTTACCAATAAACCATAACGCTATAGTAACTATTAATACCATTATTGCTCTAACAGGATGTGTGAAAAATGAGGTTACACTTTTTCCCATAATCGCCAAAAATGTAATAGAAATTAACTTAGATATAAGTAAAATTATAAAATAATATTTGCCTCTAATATGAGAGAAACTTGCCACAAAATTAACTAGTGTATTGGGTGTAAACGGAAAACACATTAATATAAATATTGGTACTAAGCCCTGTCTATCTATAAAATGAATTAGGCGTTCAACCGATCGTCTTGATTTAATCCGCTTCATAAAGTTAGCATTAAGAAATTTTCTACAGAAAAAGAACACTGTATAAGTACCTGCTACAACACCTAACCAACTAATAATCGTACCTGCTATTAAGCCGTACGCATGAACACATAAAATAACATACAATGTTAAAGGAAGTACTGGCACAATGGCTCTAAAAAATAAAATAATAAATCCAGCCAGATAACCAAAGCCTTGTAATAAATCAAACCATTGTTCAATTTGATGAAACATAGTTACATCAAATCCTTCCTATTGAATTAACAGTTATTATTTCATAGAAATATTGTACACTGTTTCATTTATAAATCTACCTATATAACAATAAATCAGTCACAGGTAGTAGTTAGAACTCATTCCTTAGCTTTAATATAAAGGTATATAATAGAAAAGTCGATACGGAATTTGATCCATATCGACTTTGTAAGACATATTTAATTGACGCTATTGAATGACTAGAGAATTATAAACGCTCTTCTAATTCTTTCTTCTTATCTTCAAATCCAGGTTTACCTAATAATGCAAACATGTTTTGTTTGTATGCTTCTACTCCAGGTTGGTTAAATGGATTAACACCTAATTGATATCCACTCATTGCACACGCTAATTCAAAGAAGTATACAACATAACCAAATGTTTCCTCGTCTAAGCGTGGAATATTTACAACAACATTAGGAACGCCACCATCAGTGTGAGCTAATAGTGTACCTTCAAATGCTTTAGTATTAACTTCATCAATTGTTTTACCTGCTAAGTAATTTAATCCATCTAAATCATCACTATCTTCTTCAATTGTAATATCGTGTTTAGGGTTGTTTACTTTTACAACTGTTTCAAATAAGAAACGACGTCCTTCTTGGACATATTGACCTAATGAATGTAAGTCAGTTGTATAGTTTGCACTAGATGGATATATACCTTTGAAGTCTTTACCTTCAGACTCACCATATAATTGTTTCCACCACTCATTGAAATATTGCATTGACGGTTCATAATTAATCAACATTTCAGTAGTGTAGCCTTTGCTATATAGAATATTACGGATTGTCGCATATTGATAAGCAATATTTTCATCTAATTTATCTGATGATAATTCTTTACGCGCTTTGTTTGCACCAATCATGATTGATTCAATATTTATGCCAGCTGTTGCAATCGGTAATAGACCCACAGCAGTTAATACAGAATAACGACCACCAACATCATCTGGTACTACAAACGTTTCATAACCTTCATTATCTGCTAATTGTTTTAATGCGCCTTTTGCTTTATCTGTAGTAGCAAAGATACGTTTTTTAGCTTCTGCTTTTCCATACTTATCTTCAACTAATTGTTTAAATAGTCTAAATGCTACTGCTGGTTCTGTAGTTGTACCAGATTTAGAAATAACATTTACTGAAAAATCTTTATCTGATAAGTAGTCTACTAATTCTTTAGTGTACGTTGATGATAAATGATTACCCACGAATACAATTTCAGGGTATTCCTTTGAATTTCGGAATGATGAAGTTAACATTTCAATAGCAGCACGTGCACCTAAATATGAACCTCCAATACCAATTACTACTAATACGTCTGAATTAGATTTTATACGTTTTGATGCTTCCACAATTCTTGAAAATTCTTTCTTATCATAGTCTTCCGGAAGATTCACCCAACCTAAGAAATCACTACCTGCACCAGTACCTTCGTGAATCGTTTTATGAATTGTTTTAACGATATCTTGTTGTTGATCAATTTCATGTTGACCAAAGAATTCCAATGCTTTTCCATAATCTAATTGAATATGAGTCATTTTATAAAAGCCTCCTGTATATCCTTGTTGATTTAATTTTACTAACTTTAAGCCTGCTATTCAATTGACATGACTGACTATTCGAATATTTTCAAATTAATTCAACAATTTTAAGACATTTTTAATAATTTTAAAATGAATAATTTCTAAATAAAATAATACTTATAATTCTATATTAATCTGTAACTTATCCTTTAATACAATTGAGATGTTGATGACAAAGGCATTTTCAAATTTTTGTATATTTATGTAAAAAAATGGTTTTATTTTCATTTGATATCTGTTAGTATAAATTTATATCAATTTTCAGAAAAATTATGAGGTGAATTTTAATGAAAGAGAAAATCGTATTAGCATATTCAGGTGGATTAGATACAAGTGTAGCCGTTAAATGGCTTATAGATAAAGGCTATGATGTCGTAGCTGTATGTTTAGATGTTGGTGAAGGTAAAGATTTAGATGTTGTATATTCTAAAGCACTAGATATGGGTGCAGTTGAGTGTCATATTATTGATGCTACTAAAGAATTTAGTGATGACTTTGTAAGTTATGCAATCAAAGGTAACTTAATGTATGAAAATAGTTATCCACTCGTTTCAGCTTTATCTCGTCCACTAATCGCAAAGAAATTAGTTGAGATTGCTGAACAAACTAATTCTGTCGGTATCGCGCATGGTTGTACTGGTAAAGGTAATGACCAAGTTCGTTTCGAAGTTGCTATTAAAGCATTAAACCCTAACCTAAAAGCATTTGCGCCAGTAAGAGAATGGGGTTGGAGTCGTGAAGAAGAAATTGATTATGCCATTAAACACAATATCCCCGTTGGCATCAATCACGATTCTCCTTATTCAATTGATCAAAACTTATGGGGTAGAGCAAATGAGTGTGGTATTTTAGAAGATCCGTATGCTGCCCCTCCAAAGGACGCTTATGATTTGACTGCAGAGTTAGATGATACACCAGATACACCTGATGAAATTATCCTTTCATTTAAAAACGGTGTTCCAATTCAATTAAATCATCAAGATTATGACTTAGATCAATTAATATTAACTTTGAATGAACTAGCTGGAAAACACGGAATTGGACGTATCGACCATGTAGAAAATCGTCTAGTTGGTATTAAATCTCGTGAAATATATGAAACTCCTGGTGCAGAAGTAATATTAAAAGCACATAAAGCACTTGAAACATTAACGTTAACTAAAGATGTAGCTCATTTCAAACCAGTGATTGAAAAACAATTTGCTGAACAAACTTATAATGGTTTATGGTTCTCACCATTAACTGATAGCTTAAAATTATTCATTGATAGCACGCAACAATATGTTGAAGGTGATGTTAGAATTAAATTATTTAAAGGTAATGCCATTGTTAATGGAAGAAAATCTCCATACACGCTATATGATGAAAAATTAGCAACATACACTAAAGAAGATGCATTCAATCAATCAGCAGCAGTAGGTTTCATCGATATTTATGGTTTACCTACTCAAGTAAATGCATATCTTCATGGAGGTTATAGTAATGAGTAGTAAAGCATGGGGTGGCCGTTTTCAACAACAGCCGGAAGATTGGGTAGATGAATTTAATGCTTCCATAGATTTCGACCAAACATTGTTGGATGAAGATGTCCAAGGTAGTATTGCACATGCTACCATGTTAGCTAATCAAAATATCATTTCACAAGATGATAAAGACGCAATCATTAATGGCTTAAAAGAGATTCAACAAGACTTTCATAATGGGAAGCTTGCGTTTAAAAAATCGCTTGAAGATATTCATTTAAACATTGAACATGAACTCATTCAACGTGTCGGTGACGCTGGAGGTAAGTTGCATACAGGTCGTAGTAGAAATGACCAAGTGGCTACTGACTTGCATTTATACGTAAAAAAAGAAGTACTTGAAATTCAAGACCTTATTCGTTCATTCCAAACATCCATTCTTAAACTAGCTCAATCACATGTGGATACAATCATGCCAGGATATACACACTTACAACGTGCTCAACCGATTTCTTTTGCACACCATGTTATGACATATTTCTGGATGCTAGAAAGAGACTATTCACGTTTCGTTGATAGTATGAAACGTATTGATATTTCACCATTGGGTGCAGCTGCATTAAGTGGTACAACACACCCTATCGATAGACACGAAACGCAACAATTATTAGAATTTAGTTCAGTTTATGAGAATAGTTTAGATGCAGTGAGTGATCGTGATTACATTATTGAAACTTTGCATAATATTTCATTAACTATGATTCATTTATCACGTTTTGCTGAAGAAATTATTTTTTGGTCTACGGATGAGGCGAAATTCATTACCCTATCTGATGCTTTCTCTACAGGTTCATCTATTATGCCTCAGAAGAAGAATCCAGATATGGCAGAACTTATTCGTGGTAAAGTAGGACGTGCTACAGGACATTTAATGAGCATGCTTGTAACATTAAAAGGGTTACCACTTGCATATAATAAAGACTTACAAGAAGATAAAGAAGGTTTATTTGATTCAGTACGTACTATAAAAGGTTCACTACGAATTTTTGAAGGTATGTTAGATACAATGACCGTTAATACAGACCGTTTAAACGAAACTGTGCATCAAGACTTTTCAAATGCAACGGAATTAGCTGATTATTTAGTAGCTAAAGATGTACCATTTAGAAAAGCACATGAAATTGTTGGTAAAATTGTCTTTGAGTGCATTCAACAAGGTATCTATTTATTAGATGTACCTCTTGAACGTTACAAAGAATTAAATTCAAATATTGATCAAGATGTTTATGATTATCTTAAACCGGAAAACTGTCTTAGCCGAAGAAAAAGTTATGGTTCAACAGGCCAAGACGCAGTACGTCATCAACTTAAAGTTGCTGAAAAATTATTAAATAACGATTAATTTTAGAGGTTGGGTATGGGCCAACGAATTCTGAATGAATTCTATCCATTCCCAACCTTTTTGTTAAATATATTGAGTTAACATTAAGTATATAATAGTTATTTAAAGCTTCTGCAAATTCACTTTCTTACACAAAATTGCTCGGATAGATTTTAATTATACATTTAACTATGAAAGGATGAGTTTGTTGAAAGCAAGTAATAAAGGTATCATTTCATGTTTAACAGTAGCTAGTTTGAGTCTAGCGATTATACATACGCCCGTTGAAGCAAGTGGTGGTGAATCATCAAACACTGCAACTACGAATCTAACTAATGCATCTAAAACTCAAAACAATCATACTAATTGGTCAAGAAATTTAACAGGAGAGCGCCATACTACTATTGCACATCGTGGTGCTAGTGGCTATGCACCAGAGCATACTTTTGCAGCGTACGATAAAAGTCATAATGAATTAGGTGCCTCATATATTGAAATAGATTTACAACGCACTAAAGATGGTCATTTAGTTGCAATGCATGACGAAACAATTGATCGTACAACAAACGGCTCAGGACGTGTCGAGGACTATACATTAGCTGAATTAAAGAAATTAGATGCAGGTTCATCATTTAATGAACAAAATCCTCAATTAACCAAAGATAGTTATAAAGGGGCTACAGTGCCAACGTTAGACGAGATATTATCACGTTATGGTACAAATGCCAATTATTATATTGAAACTAAGCAACCTGATGTGTATCCAGGTATGGAACAGCAACTGCTAAACACACTAAATCGACATAACATGCTTACTTCAAATTCTCTAGAAAATGGACATGTCCTGGTACAATCATTTTCAGAAGCTAGCTTATTAAAAATGCATCAATTAAATTCAAATGTGCCATTAATACGCCTATTGGACAAAGGTGAATTAGCTCAACAAAGTGAAACAGATTTACAACGTATTCATTCTTATGCAATTGGCGTCGGTCCCGAATATAGTGATTTAAATGCACAAAATACAGCTCATTTAAAAGATTTAGGTTTCCTCGTACATCCATTTACCGTGAATAAAACTGCCGATATGCAGCGCTTGAACCAATACGGTGTTGATGGTGTGTTTACGAATTATGCTGATCAATATAAAGCAATAAGTTCACAAAAGTAAGTAAAAATTTTAATACATTCACCTACTGCGAATTTGCAAAATAGCATCATTATATAATGTAAGTCTCAGGCTCTTGAATCAAAACAAAAACGCTATAACTTGTTTCATTCCCATAACAAGCTATAGCGTTTATTTATGTTTATATATCGGTTTATGCCCAACCACGGTAGCGAGCTGCTTCTGCAGTACGTTTAATACCTATAATATAAGCTGCTAGTCTCATGTCAATTTTTCTATTTTGTGCTAATTCGTAGATTGAATCAAAAGCATCTATTAATTTTTCACGTAATTTATCGTTAACTTCCTCTTCAGACCAATAATAACCTTGGTTATTTTGCACCCATTCGAAGTATGAAACTGTTACACCACCAGCACTTGCTAGTACGTCTGGTACCAATAAGATACCGCGTTCAGTTAAAATTCGTGTAGCTTCAGGTGTAGTAGGTCCATTTGCCGCTTCAACAACAATATCGGCTTTAATATCATTCGCATTATCTTCAGTGATTTGATTAGAAATCGCAGCTGGTACTAGAATGTCACAATCTAACTCGAACAATTCTTTGTTAGAAATTGTGTTATCGAATAAGTTTGTAACTGTACCGAAACTATCACGACGATCTAATAAATAATCGATATCTAAACCTTCTGGATCATGTAATGCACCATAAGCATCAGAAATACCTACGACTTTTGCACCCATGTCATATAAGAATTTAGCTAAGAAACTACCTGCATTACCAAATCCTTGGATAACTACGCGAGAACCTTTGATTTCCTTACCACGACGTTTAGCTGCTTGTTCAATAGCAATCACTACGCCCAATGCAGTTGAACGATCGCGTCCTTGTGAACCACCTAATACGATAGGTTTACCTGTAATAAAACCAGGTGAGTTAAATTTATCCAAAGCACTATATTCATCCATCATCCAAGCCATAATTTGAGAGTTAGTAAATACGTCTGGTGCTGGAATATCTTTAGTAGGACCAACGAATTGAGAAATTGCACGTACATATCCACGAGATAAACGTTCAACTTCATGAATACTCATTTGACGTGGGTCACATACGATACCACCTTTACCACCACCGTATGGTAAATTAACAATACCGCATTTCAAAGTCATCCACATAGATAATGCTTTAACTTCTTCTTCATCTACTTCAGGGTGGAAACGGACCCCACCTTTAGTTGGACCAACAGCATCGTTATGTTGAGCACGATAACCTGTAAATGTTTTAACAGTACCGTCATCCATGCGTACTGGGATACGAACTTGTAAAAATCTTAATGGTTCTTTGATTAAATCATACATACCATCGTCAAATCCCAATTTGTGTAAAGCTTCTTTAATGATACTTTGTGTCGAAGTCACTAAATTATTATTCTCAGTCATGATCACTTTCGCCTCTTTTTAACAAATGATTTCGCTTTCATACATATTGTAACACATGTCTTTGCTTTTTAAAGGGTTTTCAAAATGAATGTTACAACTTTATGAACTTAATTAAACACGCTTCTGATTCTATCTAATGCATCATCTAATTCTTCTTTAGAAATAACTAAAGGTGGAGCAAATCGAATCACCGTATCATGAGTTTCTTTACATAATAGTCCTTTTTCTTTTAATGCTTCACAGAAAGGTCTAGCACTTTCATGTAATTCAACACCAATAAAGAGACCACGACCACGTACTTCTTTAATAGCTGGGTGATTAATTTTTTGTAATTCAGATTTAAAGTATTCCCCTAATTCATGTGAACGGCCAGGTAAATCTTCATCTAATATGACATCTAACGCAGCGATTGAAACGCCACAAGCTAATGGATTACCACCAAACGTAGAACCATGTGAACCAGGTGTAAATACATCCAGTACTTCGTTGTCAGCTAAGACTACAGAAATAGGTAGTACGCCGCCACCAAGCGCTTTTCCTAAAATATAAACATCAGGTTTAACATTATCCCAATCAGTCGCAAATAATTTACCAGAACGTCCTAAACCAGCTTGAATTTCATCGGCAATAAATAAAATATTATGTTCATCACATAATTCTCTGATAGCTTTTAAATAACCTTCAGGTGGGATATTAATACCTGCCTCACCTTGAATCGGTTCAACTAAAATAGCAGCTGTATTCTCATTAATAGCTTCTTTTAATTTATCAACATCGCCGAAATCTACTTTGCGGAAACCATCTAATAACGGACCATAACCACGTTGGTACTCAGCTTCTGATGATAAAGATACTGGCGCCATAGTACGACCATGGAAGTTACCATTAAATGCGATAATTTCAGCTTTATCTGGTTCAAGACCTTTTACATCATATGCCCAACGACGTGCAGCTTTCAATGCAGTTTCAACTGCTTCCGCACCGGTATTCATTGGTAGTGCTTTATCTTTACCTGATAATTTACAAACTTTTTGATACCATTCACCTAAATTATCACTATGAAAAGCACGAGAAACCAAAGTTACTTTGTCAGCTTGATCTTTAAGTGCTTGAATAATTTTAGGATGACGGTGTCCTTGGTTAACAGCTGAATAAGCTGAAAGCATATCCATATATTTATTACCTTCTGGATCAGTTACCCAAATACCTTCCGCTTCTGCAACAACGATTGGTAGTGGTACGTAGTTTTGAGCTCCATAATGGTTTGTTAATTCAATGATTTGTTCTGACTTAGTCATAATATCTCCCCTTTGCTTAATTTATATTAAAACTAATGGCCATACGAATACGGCTTTCGATGTCATTTACAAAGAAGTATATTTGCAAAATTAATAAGAGCATTAAATGACTCATTGTTACATCAAATATGCCCTTCGTTTCTAAATGAAAGCCCTTACAGATATAATGACATACCTATCAATATTTTTACAAGCAAAATATTAAAAATTTTCCGATAAATAAAATGAATTAAAATTCCTTTGGTATTTACATAAAAAAGATTATGACAAGAATGATTGCCATAATCTATTATAAACTCTAAATTCATCTACATTTATCAAATTAAATTTATAAAGATATTTTGAACATCTTCTTTTTAACTAGATTAAAACTAACCGCAAAGTTTAACATTTATTCACTCATTAATACTATTTATCTTTACGAGGTAACGGATAAAAACCTTGGTTAAATTGTTTCCACAAATTAGGTGGTAATTCATGCTTATCTTCACGATGAGGGTCAAATTCTGATAAAATTTCGTCTTCTTTTCCTTCCTGAATTTTGCTGATGAAATTATAATCTAATAATATTTCACGACCAAGTGCTACGAGTTCAACACCTGTTGATTTAATAGCGTCTAATGCGTCATCAGCTGTAAATACAGATCCTATACCAATAACTGGGATACGACCATCCACCCATTGGTGAATTAATTTCAATCGCTCTTGTCCTGCATACTTACCTTCTCTTGTAGTTGAATGAATATCTCCAAGAGATATATGAACATAATCAATTGATTTTTCAGTAATTGTATTAATTAATTGTTCGGTAATTTCCATTGAAATACCTGGTGATTCAGCTTCTTCAGGAGAAAGTCGATACCCTATTATGAAATCATCGCTCGCATATTTTGATTTAGCCTTTAATACTTCATCTATAACAGCAGTTGGAAACTTCATGTGATCAGACCATTCATCATTTCTTCTATTATAATATGGAGATACAAATTGGTGAATTAAATAGTGATTAGCACCATGAATTTCTACGCCATCAAACCCAGCTTCAATTACTCGACGCGTCGCTTCACCGAAATCTTTAATTGTTTGTTCAATTTCTTCAGGCGTAATTTCTCTAGCATCATGTTCATGTTGTTGTCCGAAGCTTTTTAAAGTGATAGGACTTGGTGCAACAACATCTCCATTCGGTGTTAAATTAGCTAATGCTTGTGCGCCACCATGATGAATTTGAACTAAAGCTTTAGCACCATTCTTCTTCATAGCTTGTGCTAAACGCTTGAGTCCTTCTATATCTGAATCATGCGCAACAGAAGGTTGTCCCGGAAAAGCTTTACCAATATCGTTAACATTACTTGCAGCATTGATAGCTAGACCAACATCTTTAGAGCGCTTTTCAATATACGGTATTTCCACATCAGAAATTGTACCATCATCATTAGATGAAGTATGCGTTAATGGAGCCAATACAAAACGATTTTTTAATTCAACCCCATTTGGCAAAGTTATGGTTTCAAATAATTTTTCATATTTTTTATTCATAGGTAAGTCCTTTCCTTTTTAATTATGACTAGACTATAGCACACAGAATTAAAGCTCCTCCAATATTCTGCTTGACTGTATATGCATATATATGTGTCACTTTTTTATAATCAAACGCATAAAAAAGCTAACGCTATATTAAAATATAACGTTAGCTTAGCGTGTTAACAGTCAATCAATTATTACGAATCGCACGTTTAGACTGTTTAATCCAGACCGGTAGGCGTTCTTCAAGTGTTTGAAACCCATACTTTTCTGTTTCTTTAATTTCATCTAATACTGACTGCTTTTCTTTTTTTCGTTCATAATTCTTAAAGTAATCATTATCTTTAAGAGACAAATTTAGTTTTCCTTCATCATCAATTGATAAAATTTTTGCTTTAACGATTTGTCCTTCTGATAGAAATTTTTTTAAGTTGTGGACATAATCATCCATAATTTCAGAAATATGGATAAGTCCTTCAGTATGGTCAGGGGTCTCAACAAAAGCGCCATACGGTTGAATTCCAGTCACACGCACTTTAATATGCTGACCTTCTTTATAGTGATTATTCAACTTGATAACCCCTTACTTCGATTTACTTAACATAATTATAATAGCATAAATCACAAACTTGGACTAACTATAAACCAATAAAAATCCACATTTTTTCAAAAATATAATAACCCTTCCGACAAATACTAAATTAACGTTCGCATTTAAGGTTATCGTTTTAAAAATTGCAATTGAATTGAATGTTTAAACCATAAAAAAACGAATCGACATCAACCGTCGATTCGTAAGATTTGTTCATAATCAATTATTATTTATCTTCTACATCAATAGATTCAATAACTACATCATGTACAGGTTTATCTTGTGCACCTACTTTAGTATTTGCAATATCTTCTAAAGTTGCTTCGCCTTCAATTAGTTGTCCGAACACAGTGTGTTTTTGATCTAACCAAGGCGTGCCACCATTATCCGCATATGCTTTGGCAATCGGTTCAGGCCAGCCACCATCTACTAATTGGTTAACCATAGATTCTGGAACTTCTTTCATTTGAACAACAAAGAATTGAGAACCATTTGTGTTTGGTCCTGCATTTGCCATTGAAAGCGCACCATATAAGTTAAAAGCCTCTAAAGAGAATTCATCTTCAAAAGAACCTCCATAAATACTTTCACCACCCATACCAGTTGCTGTAGGATCTCCTCCTTGAATCATGAAGTCATTAATAACACGGTGGAAAGTAATACCGTCATAATAACCATTTTTAGCGTGTGTCACAAAATTTTCAACAGTTTTCGGCGCGATATCTGGGAACAACTTAAATGTCATATCGCCTTTATTTGTATGCATAACAACTTTAATTTCATTGTCTTTTATTTCTTTGTTTAGTTGTGGATAGTTAGTCATTTCAATTCTCCATTCATGTTATGATGATATAGATACATCTTAACACATTTGAAAGGAAGTAATATAGCATGTTATACCGATTCTCACATAAGACTGGCGCTTACGGCGTTACAATTAAAGAGGAGAATGACGACCAAGTTCTAGTTCAAGTTGAGCAAGTGATTAAACATCCAAAACAAGGTGATTTACATAACCCAGGACAAACTGAAGGTGTCTTTTTCCATGAAAGACGTGCTCTAAGTCATTATGAGAAACGTTATGCAACGCGTTCACAATTGCGTGAGTTTACTGTTGAGGAAATGACTTATGAAGCGTCACTTCAACAAGCTATTACAAAAATGGAAAATGATTTAAAACAGCAAAATACTGAATTTGCAAAACTAGCCTTAAACAATCTTGAAAATTTAAAAAATGACTATTCCATTCAATATAAACAAAAATTTTTATAGGTCATTTGAACGTGTTTCTTCTTATTTAACAAGTTCTGAAAAATCACTACTCATATGCGTTTTCGTCGTTTTTCAGAACAATATGATTCATGTATAATATATTGCATAAATATTTTTTAAGGAGGATAACATAGTGAGTTTGTTACATATTGCGGTCATTTTACCGTTAATATTTGCACTCATTATTCCAATTCTATATCGATTCTTTAAAAAGATTCATTTAGGTTGGTTTGTATTACCTATTCCTGTTGTCTTATTTATCTATTTCTTATCTCTTATTTCGACTACTCAGTCAGGTAATACAGTAATAAAAACATTAAACTGGATGCCACATATAGGTATGAATTTTGATTTATATCTTGACGGCTTAAGCATTTTATTCAGTTTACTTATAACAGGTATAGGATCGTTAGTGGTTTTATATTCCATTGGTTACTTAAGTAAATCTGAACAGCTTGGTAATTTTTATTGTTATTTATTACTATTTATGGGTGCAATGTTAGGCGTTGTCCTTTCAGACAATTTAATTATTTTATATCTATTTTGGGAATTGACTTCATTTTCAAGTTTTTTACTTATCTCTTTCTGGAGAGAAAAAAAGGCATCTATTTATGGTGCACAGAAATCATTAATCATTACCGTATTTGGTGGATTAAGTTTATTAGGGGGATTCATTTTAATTTCTCTAGCAGGTGATTCACTTAGCTTACACGAGCTAATTGCTAATGCATCTGAGATTCAACATAGTCCATTCTTTATCTTCGCAATGGTACTTATTATGTTGGGTGCATTTACTAAATCTGCACAAGTTCCATTTTATATTTGGTTGCCTGACGCTATGGAAGCACCTACCCCAGTCAGTGCATATCTACACTCGGCAACAATGGTGAAAGCAGGATTATATTTAGTTGCACGTGTTACACCGCTTTTTGCGATATCACAAGGATGGATTTGGACAATTACTTTAGTTGGTCTAATCACACTTTTCTGGGCATCTTTAAATGCAACAAAACAACAAGATTTGAAAGGTATACTCGCATTCTCAACAGTATCTCAACTTGGCATGATTATGTCGATGTTAGGTATTGGTGCCGTAAGTTATCATTTCGAGGGAAGTCAAAGCCAATTGTACATTGCCGGATTTACTGCAGCAGTGTTTCATCTAGTGAATCACGCCACATTTAAAGGTGCGTTATTCATGATTACAGGTGCTGTAGATCATGTTACAGGCACAAGAGATGTTAAAAAACTTGGTGGTTTACTAACGATTATGCCTATTTCATTTACAATTACTGTTATTACAGCATTAAGTATGGCAGGTATTCCACCGTTTAACGGCTTCCTTTCTAAAGAAAAATTTCTTGAAGCCATGATTGAGATTTCTCACGCTAATGTTTTCAGTTTAGATACATTAGGTATTGTTTTTCCTATTTTAGCTATTGTGGGTAGTATATTTACGTTTGTATATTCAATTAAATTTATTATGTATATTTTCTTTGGTAAACATCAACCTAATGCTTTACCTAAAAAAGCACATGAGGCTTCAATATTGATGTTATTATCTCCAATCATTTTAGCAGTACTCGTTGTTGTCTTTGGGTTATTCCCAGGATTATTAACGCAATCTATTGTAGATCCAGCGACTACTGCGATTAGTGGTATGAGTAATGTTAATGCGGAATTTCATTTATTCCATGGTATTACTCCTGCATTTATTTCAACATTAATTATTTGGATATTGGGTATTCTTTTATTACTAACATTTAGTTATTGGATACGACTCTTACACGCTCAGCCAACACGTCTAACATTAAATCATTGGTACGATTCTACTGGAAAATACTTGCCTAATTATTCAGCGAATATGACGAATAGTTATGTAAATGGTTATGTTAGAGATAGCTTAGTCATTATATTCGGTATGCTTATTGTCGTTACGATTGTGACGTTACTAAGTGTTCCTTTTGACTTTAATTTTAAAGATATAAATAATATTCATATTTATGAAATTGCAATTTTAATATTATTAATTATCGCAGCATTTATGGTTGTTATTGCTAAATCACGTTTATTTAGCGTTATCATGCTAAGTGTGGTCGGTTATTCAGTATCTGTGTTATTTGTATTTTTCAAAGCACCAGACCTTGCCTTAACACAGTTCGTAGTAGAATCGATTTCTACAGCGTTATTCTTATTATGTTTCTATCATTTACCTAATTTAAATCGTTATAATGAAACACGATCATTTAAATTAACGAACGCACTTATTTCAATTGGTGTCGGACTTGTTGTCATTATCTTAGGTTTAATTGCTTACGGAAACAGACATTTTACATCTATTGGAGAATACTATAAAGCACATGTTTATGATTTAGCTCACGGTAAGAACATGGTAAATGTCATACTTGTTGACTTCCGTGGTATGGATACTTTATTTGAATCATCTGTATTAGGTATTGCCGGTTTAGGTGTGTATACAATGATTAAGTTGCGTCGTAAACATCAATCAAGTGAGGTGAAAAGTGATGAACAGACAGAACAATAATTTAATGTTTCAATATGCTGCTGTTATTATCGCCTTTCTAATCGCCTTGTTTGGGGTCACTTTATTCTTTGCAGGACATTATACACCTGGTGGTGGCTTCGTAGGTGGCCTACTATTATCATGTGCACTAACTATCATCGCAATTGCGTTTGATATTAAAACGATGGAAAAGGTATTCCCGTGGGATTTTAAAATTTTAATTGGAATTGGCTTATTATTCTGTGTTGGTACTCCATTAGCGAGTTGGTTCTATGGTGAAAACTTTTTCACACACACGGAATTTAATATACCGTTGCCCCTACTTCAACCTGTTCATATGAACACACCGATGTTCTTTGATTTCGGAGTTCTTTGCGCAGTAGTTGGAACGATTATGACAATTATTATAACGATTGGAGAGAGCGAATAGTGGAAATAATCATGATATTTGTATGTGGCATCCTCGCTTCAATTAGTGTCTATCTCGTTTTATCTAAAAGTTTGATACGAATTGTTATGGGGACAACTTTAATTACACATGCATCAAATTTATTTTTAATTACTATGGGTGGATTGAAACATGGCAAAATGCCAATCTATGAAAAAAATATTAGTCAATATGTCGATCCTATCCCCCATGCATTAATACTAACGGCAATCGTTATCGCTTTTGCGACAACTGCCTTTTTCTTAGTCTTAGCATTTAGAACATACAAAGAATTAGGTACTGACAACGTAGAAAGAATGAAAGGAGTGTTAGATGATGATTGAAAATAACTTAGTCGTCCTTTCATTAGTCGTACCTATCTTTACAGCAATTATATTGGTCTTTTTAGGACAACGTTATCGTGCGAAACGATATATCACTTTAACTGGTCTAGTCCTGACACTAATTGTGGCAATAATCAATTTAAGAAATGTATATGTCAATGGTCCACTTAAAGTAGAATTGGGTTCTTGGCCTGCACCTTATGGCATTATCTTTTTACTAGATAGTTTTAGTGCAATGTTGATTGTGACGAGTATCATTATCACCATTTTAATTACTGCATTTTCAAGTACCACAGCAGGAATTGATAGAGAACGTTATTATTATCACTTCTCTATCACATTTATGTTAGTAGGAATTATAGGTGCATTTACAACTGGAGATATATTTAACTTATTTGTATTTTTCGAAGTCTTCCTAATGTCATCTTACGCACTACTTGTACTAGGTGGCACTCAAATTCAATTACGTGAAACTGTCAAATACTTATTAGTTAATATAGTTACCTCAACATTCTTTGTAATTGCAGTAGCGATTTTATATTCCATCGTTGGTACGTTAAACATGGCAGATATTAGTGAAAAGTTATCTACATTGTCTAACACACATAGCGGACTCTTA
Organism: Staphylococcus sp. AtHG25; assembly: GCF_003217445.1. Taxonomy (NCBI): domain Bacteria; kingdom Bacillati; phylum Bacillota; class Bacilli; order Caryophanales; family Staphylococcaceae; genus Staphylococcus; species Staphylococcus sp. AtHG25. Next base: position 255,997 of record NZ_QJSN01000002.1, read on the forward strand.
AGTATAGTCTTTATTTTATTTATCTTCGTGTTCGCAACTAAAGCCGGTGCTTTCCCTATGTACGTATGGTTGCCAGGTTCATATTATGCACCACCATTTGCAATCATTGCATTTTTTGGTGCCCTACTAACAAAAGTAGGCGTATATGCGATTTTAAGAACTTTGAGCTTGTTCTTCCACAACACAATGAGTTTCTCGCACTATACAATTTTATTCTTAGCGTTATTAACGATCATTTTTGGTTCGGTAGGTGCGATTGCATACGATGACACTAAAAAAATTATTATTTATAATATCATGATTGCAGTCGGAGTTATCTTAGTTGGCGTAGCAATGATGAATGAAGCAGGTATTATAGGTGCGATTTACTACACAATTCATGACATGTTAGTCAAAACTGCCCTATTTTTACTTATAGGTGTGATGTATCAAATTACGAAATCTACAAGTCTTAAAGACTTTGGCGGTTTAATTAAACACTACCCTGTACTAGGATGGACTTTCTTCATCGCAGCGCTAAGTCTCGCTGGTATACCGCCTCTAAGTGGTTTTTATGGTAAATATTACATTGTACAAGCAACCTTTGAAAAAGGATTTTATGTAAGTGGTATTATCGTATTACTTTCAAGTTTAGTTGTGCTATATTCAGTTATTCATATTTTCTTAAAAGGCTTTTTCGGGAAACCTAAAGGTTATGAGCCTACTCAAAGTGTTAACGTTAAACACGCTACTACTATTTCAATAATTGCTGTCGTCATCACAGTCGTATTTGGATTATCTGCTGACTTATTATATCCATTAATTTCTGAGGCGGCTCAATCGTTTTACGATCCTAGCATCTATATTGAGAGTGTCTTGGGAGGTAGATCATAATGGCTATTCAAATTATTTTAAACTTTATCTTAGCTTTTATTTGGATTTTCTTAAGTGGTAGCTATACATTAAATAACCTCTTACTCGGTTTCATACTAGGACTCGGATTTGTATATTTATTTAGTAGAATATTACCAGGAAGATTTTATTTCATAAAAATTTATAAGATATTAAAATTAGCGGTTGTATTTTTTGTAGAATTATTAAAAGCTAATATCGACGTTTTAAAAATTGTTCTACAACCTAAACTTAAGAATGAACCAGGTTTCTTCGTATATCACACTGATTTAAAAACTGATTGGCAAATCGTTTTATTATCTAATTTAATAACATTGACGCCAGGAACAGTCGTATTAGGTATTAGTGATGATAGAAGAAAAATATATATTCACTCTATAGATTTCAGTACTAAAGAAGAAGAAGTTGAAGGTATAAAATCTTCATTAGAGAGAGTAGTTAGAGAGGTGGGCGAAGACTAATGGTAAAAATCATCATGATTATTGCTTTAATTGTTGTTGCAATATCAATGTTAGCGATGTTTGTACGTATCATCAAAGGTCCCACATTAGCCGATAGAATTTTAGCGCTTGATGCAATCGGTTTACAACTAATGGCGTGTATCGCGTTATATAGTATATTCATAGGTTCAGAATATTTACTCGTTGCTATTTTATTAATTGGTATTTTGGCCTTTTTAGGAACAGCCGTCTTCTCAAAATATATAGATAAAGGTAAGGTGATTGAACGTGATAACGAACACCATCATTAGTTTAGCAGTTATCTTTGTCATTTTAGGAGCTATTATAAGTGCCGTTACTGCTATTGGCATTATAAGATTAAAAGATATTTATTCGCGTGGTCATGCTGCAGGCAAATCAGCAACTTTAGGTGCTATTTTCCTATTGTTTGGCACATTCTTATACTTTATCGCTACAGATGGATATATTAATATGCAATTAATCTTTGGTATTCTTTTTATTCTTATAACTGGCCCACTTTCAAGTCATTTAATAATGAGAGCAGCTTATAATAATAAAACACCTTATACTAAAGATACGAAAATCGATGAACTAAAAAATGAATTTAAAGATAAAATGATTTAACTAATACAAGCAACTGACTAAATTGAAAAAGTTCTTATAGCAAACTTTATATAGCTCAAGTCACAATTGCGGGTGGAGGCAGAATTCAAAATAATTTCTGTCTCCGCTCATTTTTTATTGTCTAGTCTACATATTTATGATAATATAAATCGTAATTATTACGTTTTAAAAAGAAAGAAGTGTTATTATGCATTGGACAATTATCGGTGGCGGTTTACAAGGTACAACAATTGCGATTCAACTAAGAGAATTAGGGCTATCTAAAGAGAAATTAACAATTATAGACCCTTATGTCTCACTATGTGAACAATTTAATGATTTTTCTCATCGTATCAGCATGCCCTATTTGCGTTCACCAATTGTACATCACATCCACCCTAACCCATTCCATTTAAAACAATTCGCTAAAGTTCAACAATATATACACGGTACTTATGGTCAATACCAACGTCCACAAACAGACATGTTTATGCATCATGTTCACGAACAAGTTCATCATTATGATTTAAATGAAAATCATATTCAAGGCTATGTAGAAGCATTAGCAAAGAAAGATGGGCAATGGCAAATACAATTAAATGATAATCAAGTCATACTCACGGATTGCGTTATATTAGCAAATGGATGTACGCATAAACCCTACATTCCTAATATTTATCAAGATGCTGATGATGTGTGCCACATTTTCAATAAATCATTTAATACAACTATGTATGGACTCAGTTCTCACGTTATAGGAAGTGGTATTTCTGCTGCCCATTTAACTTTAAAACTTATAAATCAATCTCATGATAAAGTTATTCATTTATGGATGAATAAGGACATTGATATCCAACATTTCGATGCAGATCCAGGTTGGTTAGGTCCTAAAAATATGAATCACTTTTTAAATATTGAATCCTCTTTAGAACGCCAGTCTATCATTCAACACGAAAGACATAAAGGTTCAATGCCTAGAGAGTTATATTTACGACTTAAGAAACATATTCAATCTGGACGACTCGTAATTCACAAAGACAATATTTTATCAGTTGACCAACATCAAATTCATACAGAACAAGCGTCTCTTCCGTATGATTTCATTTTATTAGCAACAGGTTTTGAACCAACACTATTAAAACAGCCTATGATTCAATCATTAATTAAAAATGAAGGTGCACCTTTAGCACATTGTGGATTACCTTCTATTAGTTCTGAATTAGAGTGGTTACCTCAATTGTTTGTGTCAGGTGGTTTAGCAGATTTAGAACTGGGTCCTTTTGCTAGAAATATCATGGGTGGAAGAGAAGCCGCTCAAAGAATTACGCAGGCCTATAAACGTTTATCAGCTCAACATATCCAAAAACATGCATAATTTCATTAGAAGTAATTGTCAACGTAACAACTATAAACTATTTTTAAATGCGATCTCTTGTATATTTCTTATAAAAAAAGCAGGCGCAGGACAGAATTCTTTATGAATCCATCGTCCCACGCCTGCGTTCTTTCTTAGACAAATACTTTTACAATTAGGATATTTAAAACGATACTTAATTGAACTAAAGCAGCGTTTGGTATTTTATTGCTTTAAAAGTTTAATTCCAATTGTTCCTCTCATAACACTTATCAATTGGCCTTGTTCACTTTTTATTTCTATATTCCAAACCTGAGTTGTACTTCCTTTATGAATAATCGTTGCTGTAGCAATAACACGACCTTCTTTAACCGAATGAATATGGTTAGCATTCATTTCTAAACCTAGTGGTATGAACGAATTCGTATCGATTAGATTAGCAGCGCCTAATGAACACGCTGTTTCACCTAAAGCAATTGTTGCACCACCATGCAAATAACCAAATGGTTGTTTAACTTTATCAGTAACAGGCATTGAAATTACTACTTTACCCTCTGATGTTTCTTCAATCTTCATTTCGAACGTTTCCAATAAGTTAGTCATTTAATTGTTCACCCCATTACACTTATAATATCATAGCTGCAATCGTACCAAATACCATTAAAGGTATGTTATAGAATAAGAAATTCGGGATACATGTATCGCGAATATGATCATGCTGTCCATCCACATCTAACCCAGCTGTTGGCCCTAGCGTAGAATCACTTGCAGGAGATCCTGAATCACCTAAAGCACTCGCAGTTCCTACTAAAGCGATTAGAGCCATAGTACTTAAGCCGAGTGAAGCACCAAGTGGAATAAATAATGTCGCAATTATAGGAATCGTTGCAAATGATGAACCAATTCCTAAAGTTACAATTAAACCAATAATGTACATGATGACAATACTTAATAACTTGTGACCATTTGAAATGTCAGTCAAACTTGATACTAATGTTTCGATATCTCCTGTTGCATTCATGACACCTGCGAAACCATTAGCTGAAAGAATAACAACACCTATAAATGACATGATTTTAATACCTTCAACAAATTGACTATCCAATTCTCTCCATTTGTAAACACCCGAAATAAAGAATACGAGTACACCTGCTAATGCACCAAAAATCATTGAATCAGTAAAAGTTTGAACTAAGAATGTAGCTAATATAGCGACTATTGTAACTACGAGTACATACGGTTTAATTTCATTAATTGTATTCTCATCTTCTACATAAGTTTCTGTTTTATATTCTCGTGGTTTACGATAATAAAACATCCCCAAGATTAAACCAACTATATAACCAAGTGAAGGAATCAACATGGCTTTCCAAATCATATTGAATTCGATAGGATGATGTGCTTTTTGGAAACCGCTTTGAATAATTTGGTGGAAAATCTGTCCAAAGCCATATGGTAATAAGACATAAGGCCAACATAAACCAAATCCGATGACTAGAGCAATAAGTCTTCTATCAATTTTTAAATCATTAAACAGACTTAATAGTGGCGGTATAACTATTGGAATGAAAGCAATGTGAACCGGTATAAGGTTCTGACTCATTATACTCATCGCGAGTAAAGCTATGATAATAATGATTTTTACTTTTATTCTTGATAGTCTGCTATTTTCAGAGTGAATTGCGCGGATTATCTTAGTTACAAGATAATCTGTAATACCACTATATGAAATCAATGCTGCAAATCCACCCAATAATGCATAGCTTAGCGCTACCTCGGAACCGTCTACAATATTTTTTCCAAATACACTGATTACCTTTTCAACACTCATTCCAGAAATGAGACCGCCTACTAATGCACTAATGAACAGACTAATAACTACATTTAGTCTACATAAGCATAAAACAATCATTAATAATACGGCTATTACAACTGCATTAAACATAACAACACATCCTTTATCTCTCTACCGAACTAAAGTATTTAATATGTTCCTTATCATACCAAGTAGCTGATACGTTGTCAATGTAGAATTACATTCTAAGTTAATAAGATTATTCTTATTAAATAAGGGAGTCTGGGACATAAACCCTAGAGAAATAGCCAGTAAATGAGTTTTAACAAATTCATTTACTGGCTTCTTTATTTACAATACTCCGTATTGTTGG